>JBKJYB010000377.1:0-2656 GCA_046716045.1 Nitrosospira sp. | reverse complement strand
ACCGGGCCGGTGCCGGCCGCATTGAAATGCTCACAATGGGTTTGCGGCGTCAGCAGGCAAACCTTGCGCATCTTAACCCGGCGTCAGTATTGGAGCGTGGCTACAGCATTGCGCATACTGCTGACGGTATAGTAGTGAGAAATAGTGACCAGATCGGCATCGGGGATACCATACGGGTGACGTTTGCCAAAGGATGGAGCAAGGCGAGCGTGTCGGAGAAAGGCGAGTAGCAGTGTAGCGTATTTGGCGCATCACAACGCTGATACCCATGCGATTGTAAAAAATTCGCGATCGTTGTGGACATTTAGTTAGCGGTAATGCAGACTTGGGATGTGCCTGATACCTGCGTCAGCCTTTAGTCCGGATGTTTCATAAATTCGCGTGATGATCGCGCAGGATTTTTTTTGTAGGGGAATTTTGTGAAAGAGTGGCGTAGTTATTCATACGCCCGACTGAGCAAAATTTCCATACGAAACAAAAGACCAGCGAGGACGCGCGTCAATTTAAGAAACATCCGGGTTATGTATGCTAGGTACTGTTTTTTTTAGCATAAGCCTATGCGATTCCCTCGGCTACTGAATTTTGTTTAGCCCTCTTCATCAGGAAAACTATCTCCCATGCCAAGAACCTTCCTCATGCTCGGCGCTATCAACGCATTTCTGTGCGTAGCTCTCGGTGCTTTCGGCGCGCATGGTCTAAAACAAAGACTTTCTACCGACATGCTCGCCGTATATCAAACGGGGGTGCAATATCATTTCTATCACGCGCTGGGTCTTCTTGCGGTGGGTCTGATCCTGCTGCACTTTCCAAAATCCAGACTGGTCGTGTTTTCGGGCTGGTCGATGGTCGCGGGAATCGTCCTGTTCTCGGTCAGTCTGTATGTGCTGAGTTTGACAGGGATACGTGGACTCGGCGCGATAACGCCGCTTGGTGGCTTAGCGTTTCTGAGTGCATGGGCGATGCTTGCTTATGGCGTATGGTCCGCAAAATGAGCCACTCCGCAATAGTCCTGGTTGTATCGGTAATCCCGTTGCAGTGACACTTCATTATTTTTTCGCTCCTTGTCCGCGCGGACTGGAGTCCGTACTCGTCACCGAGCTGGAACAACTCGGTGCGTCTTCTGTGCAGGGACGCGATGGCGGGGTGCAGTTTCAGGGCGACTGGCGCATCTGCTATCGAGTTAATCTGGAAAGCCGCATTGCCAGCCGTGTTCTTTGGCAGGTTGCAAGCCAGCCCTATGCGAGTGAGGCCGATGTATATAATATCGCTCGCGCCTTGCCATGGAATGAATGGTTTGCTCCCGCGCTCACTATTCGGGTTAATGTGGCTGCGATCAAGTGCCCGCTGCGCAGTCTCGATTTTGTCACCCTCAAAATCAAGGATGCGGTCTGCGACAAATTTCGCGAGATTACCGGCAGTCGTCCCAGCGTGGATACGGTGCAGCCGGATATACGCATTCACGGCTTTCTGGATGCGCGGAAGTTTTCTTTATATCTGGATACCTCCGGCGATGCATTGTTCAAGCGCGGCCTAAGAAAAACTTCCGGAGACGCTCCCATACGGGAAAACCTGGCTGCCGGAATTTTGAATCTGACAGGCTGGCAGCCAGGCATTCCGCTGCTCGACCCGATGTGTGGCAGCGGTACATTCCTGCTGGAAGCAGCGCAAATTTCATTAAATATCGCGCCCGGATCGGGGCGCAGTTTTGCGTTTGAAAAACTGAAGAAATTTGATAAAGGGCTCTGGGCTCAGCTTAGGGATGCGGCCATAGCACGGCAAAAACCGGTAGTCTGCCAGCCCATATTCGGCAGCGACTTGTATGGCGATGTTTTGGCGGATGCTCGTGCAAATTTGTCTGCGGCGGGATTTTCTGAGATTGTTACCCTGAAGCAGGCGAACGTTCTGGAAATCTCCGCACCCGCACCTCTCGGCTTTCTTGTCACCAATCCTCCCTACGGGGTCCGCTTGGGTGAATCGGAAAAGCTTCTGGAGCTTTATCCGAAGCTGGGAGATGTGTTGAAGAAAAAATTCAGTGGCTGGAAAGCTTATATTTTTACCGCTGATCCGCTTCTGCCAAAATTTATACGCTTGACAGCCTCACGTCGCACGCCTTTGTTCAACGGTGCGCTGGAATGCCGTTTGCTGGAATATAAAATGGTGACGGGTGGAATGCGGAGGGTTCGGGAAACCGGCATTACACACCAGACAGACTAGCGGCCTGTTGGACTTGAAGAATCGGGCTCTTGCAGCCGGTTTCCTTTAAGTTCGGCAGGCTGTTAGATCTTAATAGCCGTTATAATTAGCCGATGAAGCCAGGAATAAGAGCGATTTTTCTATTGATATTTCTGAGCTGTGCCAGCCTGGTCAGCTACGCCCTTTATCTCCAGCTGATAAAAAACCTTTTGCCGTGCCCATTGTGCGTTGTACAACGCGTAGCCTATTGGCTAGTGGGTTTAATTGCACTATTGGCATTTCTCCATAATCCACGAGTAATAGTACGCCGGATATACAGTGGTACCATGGCCGTTCTTGCATTCACCGGGGCAGTGGTGGCACTGCGTCAAGCGTGGCTGGTGCGCTACCCCGAGGCATTCGAATGCGGTATCAGCCCGGAAGAACGATTCTTGAATGCCTTACCCATTGCGCGATGGTGGCC
>JBKJYB010000376.1:0-3352 GCA_046716045.1 Nitrosospira sp. | reverse complement strand
GCTTTGGCGTTAGACGGCACTGAGAGGTTTGCGATGACGATACATCTCGATCACGTCATAGTCCCATCTCGCAACAGGATTGCCTCGGCGAGGCTCGTTGCGGAGCTTTTAGGAGTTCCATGGTCGGAAGAAAGTGGGATTGGCCCATTCTCTCCTGTCTACGTCAACGATGGGCTGACGCTCGACTTCGACGAAACAAGCGAACCCTTTCCTGTTGGCCATTTCGCGTTCCGTGTAGAGCTGGCTGATTTCAACGCAATTCTCGGCCGGATCAAAGCTGCCGGGATCAACTACCGCAGTACGCCGCACGGCCCAGAAGATATGCAGACCAATACGCAACATGGCGGTAGCATCGTCTACTGGAACGAGCCTGATGGTCACGTGTGGGAAATCCTGACGGTCAGCTATGCTCGGCAGGCAGGTAATGGCGGCTCCAAGAGTGCCGTCTAACAAGTCATTCAAGGGTCGACGTTTTCGGCATGCGCCGAAAACGCGCCCTTAATTTCAACGTTGGGCCTCAATAAGGAGACGTTCCATGAAACCACGCATTACTCTCATCACCCTCTGCGTTGACGACTTGGAAAGATCGGTTCAGTTCTACCGTGATGGTCTTGGTCTGCCCACCCAGGGCATCATTGGGAAAGAGTTTGAGTATGGGGCTGTTGCTTTCTTTGACCTACAGCACGGCTTAAAACTCGCAGTTTGGCCCCGCAAGAGCCTCGCCCACGATGCTGGCATCCCGGTAGGCATTCCAAGTCCCACCGAACTCTCTATCGGTCATAACGTCTCATCCACGGCGGAAGTTGATGCCGTTATGGAGCAGGCTAAGAGGGCTGGGGCCGTTGTCGTTAAACCAGCCGGGAAAACCTTTTGGGGTGGTTATGCTGGTTATTTCCAAGACCCAGATCATCATCTCTGGGAGGTCGCGTGGAACCCCCAGTTGCTGCCCGAAGATTGAGGCCCAACAAGGCGCTAAGTCGTTATGCGGCAAAGTGGCCTTTGCGATGTGTGGCCCCGCGGGGGATGTGCAAACGTCAGCTTTCGGCCGCGAGCAGTCATCTAGAGTACGCTTGAATACTAGTTTCAAAGAGGAGACGAACATGAGTGAACTACGGTATCCAAACGAAAGCAGAGAGTATCGCGATGCGCGCGAATCATTGCTTAAAGACGAACAAGAGCTTGTCGACAAAGTAAAATCTGTGGCAGAAAAACGCCGCAAACTTCCTCCCGGCGGGCAGTTGAAAGAGGACTACGTCTTCCAATGGGCCAACGATGGGAAGGTAGGGAAGAGCGTGAAATTCTCCGAGCTATTTGGGGACAAAAACACCCTGCTGCTTTACTCATTCATGTACGGTCCGAACTGGGACCATCCCTGTCCTTCCTGTACGTCGCTGGTCGATGGATTTGATCGCACTTGGTATTCGGTCACTCAAGACGCCGCGTTTGTCGCAATTGCCAAAGCCCCGGCCGAACGAATCAATGCGTGGGCCAAACGACGTGGATGGTCGCAAATTCAGCTTGTTTCCGGATTCGACTCTCCCTATCAAGTCGATTACAAATGCCAGGGAGACTCTGATGACATGCAATTGCCAGTGATGCATGTATTCAGGAAGCAGAATGGAAAGACCTTTCATTTCTGGGGAACCGAAACGATGTCGAATCATGTCGACACGGTATGGGCCTATTGGAATCTCATGGACTTTACGCCAGAGGGTCGGCCAGACGTTCCCACTCCGCCACAAGATTTCAGGTCCGAATTCCTGGAAAAAAACTATCCTGAATAAGGAGTAGCTTGGTGCCCAATCGCGTGGACTTGAATAGTGAGGTGATCTGCAAAGCTCGTCATCAAGTCTTTTTCACAAAGTCAGGCACCAATGTCGCCTCCGGGTCGAAAGCAGACATTAAGTGCTGGACATATGGTTATGCCGCATAACAAGGCGCTGCAGCTGACGGCCAACCCTCTACGCGGCTTGTCCGCAGCTGAGCATGGTCGTTAGCGCGCATGACCAAGACCCGCCTCTTAAAAACTACAGGAGTGTTCCCATGAGAAGGCTCATCGTATCTACGTTTGCGTCGCTTGACGGCATCATGCAAGCACCCGGCGGACCGGAAGAAGACCCGACTGGCGGTTTTATCCTTGGCGGCTGGATGTTCAACTACTGGGACGAAGTCATGGACCTCTCAGCATCAGGTTTCGACGGCAAGGATCGAGAGCTGGTGCTTGGTCGTAGGACCTATGAGATATTCGAAGCGCACTGGCCATACCAGCCCGATGACGATCCGACTGCGAGGACGCTCAATGCAGCAAAAAAGTATGTTGCTTCGCGCACATTGACGACGCTCCACTGGAACAACTCGACCCTGCTCCACGGCGATGTAGTCTCGGCAATCATCGCTCTCAAGACCCAACCGGGCCCTGACCTGCAGATTATTGGCAGCGGCAATTTGATTCAAACGCTGCAGGCCGCATCACTGATAGACGAGTACAACGTGTGGACTTTTCCAGTGGTGCTTAGGCGGGGCAAGCGCCTCTTTGGCGAGACTGCCAAGCCATTCGCGCTGCGGCTCGTTCGCTCTAAGGTTTCGACCACTGGCGTTGTGATGAGTACCTATGTACCAAGTGGCGATATCCGGCCCGGTTCGTTCGCGAGTGCCGAGCCGAGTGAGAAGGAGTTGGTTCGACGCAAAAAGATGGCAAATGAGATGCAGTGATGTGAAGAGGACATCAGTGCGCGCTAACAATTCATTCAAGCCGACGCCACTTCGTGGCGCGGCTTATTCAGGCGTTAGGCGCCACAAAAGGGTACGGCATAGTTCACCGCCAGCTTAATTTCGCGAGCAAGGAGATATCTAATGATCTACAAAGGCAGCTGCCACTGCGGAAAAGTTGCATTTGAAGTTGAGGGTGATCTCGACCAAGCGATCTCGTGCAATTGTTCAATTTGCTCACGCAGAGGATCGCTTTTGTGGTTTGTGCCACGCGACAGACTTCGCTTGCTTACCGCCGAAGATGCCGCTGCTAGCACACCTTCAACAAGCACGTTATTAAGCATCGTTTCTGCCCGGTATGCGGCATCCTTCCATACGGGGAAGGCGTCGATCCCAAAGGCAATCAGATGGCCGCTATCAATATTCGTTGCCTTGAAGACGTTGACCTAGCGTCTGTGCCGATACACGACTTCGACGGGCGTTCGATGTGACGCCTAACTCCGCGTTCGACCCCATTTTCACGCGGCAGCTTATTGTGTATTTGTGCATACAAAAAACATTGACGCATCACCTATTTGTGCATACACTCATGGCTCATGAAAGTCGACTTTGACCTGATCAAAAACGAGAGAAACATCAGAGA
>JBKJYB010000375.1:0-3463 GCA_046716045.1 Nitrosospira sp. | reverse complement strand
GCACGGTGGATACCATGCGCCGATATATCTATATCCATGGTAGCCCGGATAGCGTGGAAATGGGGAAGCCCGGTTCCATTGGCTGCATCCGCATGCGCAACCAGGATTTGCTGGAATTGTTCGATATGGTGAATACTGGAATAGAGGTTGATATTAACAACTGACATGCCTAATAAGTCCAATTCTCATGACCCAGCGGGGCGAAATTCAGTTCTTCGCGAA
The DNA here is from genome assembly GCA_046716045.1 of Nitrosospira sp. Lineage (GTDB taxonomy): Bacteria > Pseudomonadota > Gammaproteobacteria > Burkholderiales > Nitrosomonadaceae > Nitrosospira. Next base: position 3,241 of record JBKJYB010000375.1, on the reverse strand, counting down.
GACCGCGCCAATTTGGCATGGCTTGATCCATCAACGCCATAAACCGCTCGTTATGCTGCCGCTCCCGTAGATGCGCCATTTCATGCACGACGATGTATTCCAGGCACTGAGTCGATTTTTTGGCCAGTTCAAGATTCAACCAGATGCGGCGTGCTTCGACGTTGCAGCTTCCCCATTTAGTTTTCATCTTCCTGATGCCCCAGTGGGCGACCTCGACCCCCAGCACGGACTGCCATTTCTCTAGTAGGGGCGGGATCAGCGCTTTCAATTGCTCCCGGTACCAGCCCAGCAAGACTGCTTCCCTTTGTTCGGCACTAGCTCCGGGTCGCACAAAGAGGTCGAGAGAGGTGATGCCGCGCAGGGCAACCCTGGCAGGGCCTTCCTGTATATGGACGCGTAAGCAATACCGCCGTCCCTGAAAATAGTGACTTTCCCCGTTGACCATTTCACGCTGTGACTGGCGCGATTGTTCCGTGAACCGGGTTTTCTGCCGCTTGATCCACCCCAGTTTGTCGATTACCGCCAAGCGCACGGCCTCGTCGCTTACCACCAGTGGAGCCGCCACGCGCACGCGCCCATGGGGCGGGTAGACTCCCAGGTGCAGGTTCTTGATATCTTTGCGTACGATTTCCACAGGAATGCCCCCTGCAGTGATATGCCGCGTCTTAATATTCATGCTGGTGCTTAACCAGTTCCAGTATTTGTTCGGTCAGGATTTCCAGCGGATAATCTCCGGTCGCAACTTTTTGATGGATATTTGTTGTACTTGAAGGTTGTTGCGCCCGTGCCGCTTCATTGAGAACCGTTCTGATGGCAAGTTTCACGCGCTTGGTTTTCATCGCATTGCCGCGCCATCCATCCATACGGCTGTTCTGCACCGCTGCTTCCATCCTCAGCGCCAGTGCTTCATCCTTGCTCAGATTGTTGTATAGCGCCCGTTTTGCTGCTGTGTTCATACTTGCCGGATAATCGTTTGAACTGCCCCCCGGCATCGCCGCCGCTTTTGTCAGCGCGGTGATCCTGGCCAGATATTGCTTATACTCGATAGCTCCCTTGCGCCGCTGCTCGATCAGCGCATCCAACAACCTGGATATTTTTTCGTAGTAAGCGGGGTCCACTGGCGACTCGTTGATAATGAGCTTGCGGACGTTGTTTTCAATGGAGCTTCTTGCAAAACTCCGCGCCTGAGCGGAATTACCTGCCGAATGGGATAGAGATGGGCGGCCATTGCTGGCAAGATGGAGTTTCCAAAGACTTCATCGGCGCCCGAAATGAATACTACGCAACGCACAGGAGTAATGCAACGGTGGCAAGTGGTTCAGCATGAGTTGATGCCTGAATTGAGAGCGGAAGTGGGTACGCTGACGCCGAAGCTGGAGAAGGTGGTTCATACGCTGGAATGGGTGCGTATAGAAGAATTTATCGATTCGACGTGGCGGGGGTGCGGACGACCTGAGCATGACCGGGGGATGCTGGCCAGTGCCTTCGTCGCGAAAGCGGTGTTGGGGTTATCTACCACGACCGGGCTGATCGAGCGTCTGGCGATGGATCGGGCCTTGAGGCGCATCTGCGGATTCCCGATGTGGAAGAAGCTGCCGGATAAATCGACTTTCTCGCGGGTCTTTGCCGAATTTGCGGTGGACGGTCTGGCGGAACGCACCCATGCGGCACTGGTGCGGGAGACGCTGGGCGAGCACCTGATAGGCCATATCAGCCGGGATGGTACGGCGATAGAGGCCCGGGAGAAACCGGCGCGGAAAGTGAAGGCCGCCAGGGAACAGCCGGCGCCGAAGAAACGAGGGCGTCTCAGGAAGGGGCAAGTGCGCGAAGCTGCGTCGGGAAAGCTGGAGCAGCAAAGAGGCAAGCCCCTGTGGCAGCTCCTGAAGGAACTGCCGCGAGACTGTGACCGGGGCAGCAAGAGCAACGCACAGGGCTACCAGAACAGTTGGAACGGCTACAAGCTGCACATCGATACGGCGGACTGCGGCATCCCGGTGAGCGCGCTGCTTTCCAGCGCCTCGATGCACGACAGTCTGGCGGCGATACCGCTGTCCTTAATGACGGCGCAGCGGGTGACGAACTGCTACGACCTGATGGATGCGGCCTATTGCAGCAGCATGTTACGGGAACACAGCCGCAGCCTGGGACATGTGCCGCTGATCGACCACAATCCGCGTCGCGGCGAGAAGATCGAATTCACGCCCAGCGAGGCGCAGCGTTACAAGGAGCGTAGCCAGGCGGAACGGACGAATGCGCGGCTGAAGGATGACTTCGGCGGGCGCCATCTCCGGGTCAGGGGCCATGTGAAGGTGATGTCGCACTTGATGTTTGGCATGCTGGCGCTGACTGCGGATCAGTTCCTCAGGTTGCTGATGTAAGTCCGACAGCAGGAAGCAAAGGACGCGCCCAACCGGCTTGACCGGCGAAGGCACTCACCCTCAAGGGCGGGAAAACGCGGTAGATTTGAAAGATTGCCGCGAACAGGGAAAAGCGGTAGCCACTTCGATACCGAATTCATGCATCAGATGTCAGCGCGCTTCATTTTAAAAATGGTTTTGCAAGAAGCTCTAGAGTAATAAAAACCACTATGGCTGATCAAATTGTTACACCTATTCGGGTTTTGCTGATTGACAGCCAGTGCATTGTGCTTTTTGGACTGGAAAAGCTGATTGATAGTCAACGACCCAAGATGGAAGTGGTTGGCAGATTCGTAAACTGCTCCGACGCTTTCTCTCAAATGGAGAAATTGTCTCCCGATGTGATTCTGCTCGACCTGGATCTCGGTATTGGGAATGGGATAGATGCTATTCTGCGGTTAATTGCCACCTCAAAGGCAAAGGTTTTAATCTTCACTGGGTTACGTGATCCCTCGGCGTATGATAGAGCCATGCTTGCCGGCGCCAGGGGTATTGTTGAAAAAAAAGAAACGGAGGAAACAATTTTAAGAGCAATTGAGAAAGTTCATGAGGGCCAGCTTTGGCTGGACAATGCTGGTATCAACAGACTGATCAAGTTTGCGCATGAAAAAACCACGAAAAATGGCAACATAGACGAGAAAAAAGTGAGAACCCTTACCGTCCGGGAGAGGACTGTCGTGGCGACCGTAACATCTCATGCCGAAGCGCCCTGCAAGGTGATTGCGGCGACACTAAATATAAGTGAAAGCACGTTACGTAACCATCTCAGCGCGATCTATGAAAAACTTGGCGTGACCAACCGCGTGGAGCTATGGGCTTACCTC
>JBKJYB010000374.1:0-2937 GCA_046716045.1 Nitrosospira sp. | reverse complement strand
ATAGCGCGCTCCAGAAACCACGCCAATTTCTGAATCTCCAGCATGCTGCACTCCATACCCAGCACCCAATAACGACGCACCAGTTCGGCAATCAGTGCCCGCGCCGGAGTCAGCTTCTCCACCCCGGATCGTTTGGCCACGTTCTGATACTGTCGGGTAGGCTCGAACACGATAATTTCAACATTTGGCAAATCATGCAATGCAATCTCGATTTGTTCGCGCACGTTTGCCCATTCCAGACCACCGTTCCCTGCCCCAAGGGGAGGAATGGCAACGGACCTCACCTGCTTTTCGATAAGAAAACGGCGTAAATCCTGCAGGCCTTCGATTACCCAAGTTATTTGTGAAGGGGCTCGCCAATGCTGCTTGGTGGGGAAATTTACGATCCAGCGCGGCCCATCGAGTTCATTCACCTCGGTGACGAACACCTTCCCGGTCTGCACTTGTCCAGCTTTGCAGGCAGCGGAGTAGAGGCGGAAATTCTCCGGAAAGCGCTCCTTGAACATCAATGCTATCCCCTTGCCCATCACGCCAACCGTATTCACGGTGTTGACCAGCGCCTCGGCTCGAGTCTCCAGCAAATTGCCTTTTGTGAACGTAATCATCAGAAATACCACTCCCTGCGAGCATAAACAGACAACTTCAGACCCCTTGACTGGATCTGCTGTTCAATCTCCAGTTTCAATGTTTCGGTGTAGCACACAATGCCGAGAATACCCTGAATCGGCAAATGATGAAAGATCAGCGCTTCAGCCTGATAGCGTTCCATTTTCTTAGGGTCGTCGGGGTCTCGTTTGAAATCACGGTGCTGCAGAATTCTCCAATCGATCTCGTCTAGTTGCGCGAGGTCGCTGTAATAATTGGTCCAATCCGGGTAAGCGTGCGCACTGGTAAAAATAAATTGCAAGCCTATAGATTTCACATGATGCAGGCTTGATACCAGGATAAGGATTTCCTCATTGCTACGTTGTGTTACCCCCCAGCCAGAATGAATGTTCTTCATCATTACCGAAAACGGCGTGAAGTAAAAAGGCACGTAATCGGTCAATGTGCCTCCAGGCGAAATGGGCACCACTCGATGGCGCCGTTTATCGATCAACTCGGGATTGCCGATACTCACATAGCCGGGCGGCAGCGTGCCGAAGCTAGCGCAATGCAGCCCGTTATCCAGAATCAACGGCAGGTTATCGCGGTGGACGATGCGCCAGATCAGCGCCTTTTCGGGATTGAGACTGGGATAGTGGTTAACCACACGCCATTTCCATTGGCTCCCGCTCCGGCTCGACCTTGACTGGGACTTTGCCAGTGAGGAGGTCGTGCATGAGGCCGAGTTTTTGGTATTTAAGCTTATCCAGTCGCGCACATTCGGCATCTAATTTGTTCTGTGCAATTCGCAGAATCTCGCTAATAACCTTTTGCTCATGCAGCTCTGGCTTGGCAATTCTGATTCTTCTAAAATCCACCAAGGTAACTTTTGGCCTAGTTACCCCCGCAGTAATCGCCGCGACTTGGCGTTTAATCCGGTCATGATTGATTGCTGTGGTTAACCAAAAGCCATCAACCTTTTTATTATTAGCTGAGAGCCGAATTATGTCCGCAGTGATTACTCCATTTCGCATCCACTCGGGATATAAACATCCGATACAAGGTGGCAATCCCATTTTCGTAGCAAGTATCTCACCCGCTTTCACGCTGTGTGCGTTGAGTTTTACGGCTTTCTTTTCCGAAACATATATTTCGCTATTCCACTCAAACCCTGATTCCTTTATGTTGCGAACAAAGACCACGGGCACTCCTTCAAGCCGGTAGTCGCTGGCCACTAAGTCGCTGCCAAAAGGACCTATTGTTGTCGCACCATTTCGGTCTTCAGCCAGGTCAATCATACGAACGATCTGCCATTCCTTCGGAATCCAACCAATCGGTGTTTCTTTGTAAAGTGCAGGTGCTTTATCGCGGGGCGGACGAAATTTGCCGTTAGCGGTAACGCCGCGGGTAAACAAGTCATGCATCAAGCCCGCTTTGATTTGCTGGTATTTGACGATGAGGGATTCTGTTTTTTCGATCTCCGTGTCGACGCTTGTGAGAATAGCGGCAATTTTTCTTTGCTGGCCAATATCTTTAGGGTATGCAATAGGCAATTTCTTGACCGCGCCCGCGTTCAAATTTGATTGAGTTGTTTGTGCGGTAAATTTGTAAACTTGAGGGCGAATAAACAACAACTGATAGTAAAGATATGTCTGGTCAATTAGCGGCGACTCCTTGAGGGCAATGATCGCCTGATTCGTGGCACATTGAACGCGGTTAATGACTGGCTTACCGACCGTCGCGTACATTGAGTAAAGAATATGCGGTTCCTTAATCAGCCACGCAGCGCTGTTCGCCAAACCTTTCGCGCTCAACTGCTTTTCTGTTTTATCCAGAAATCGCGAACTGTTCGTAATGTCCTCAATAGTTACGAACGGAATATCTCCACCATAATATTCATCAACATGTGTGGAGGGCGTCCCACCTGCCCTTTGGTATGTAGTAAGTTGACCTATTGTCGAATTGATCCACTTATTCATATCCCACTTCCTTCAAGAATTCCTTCAGGCGGGCGCTGGCCATATCGCGTTCCGCCTCGATCTGCTTGGCGGTGACCGCGTATTTGCTCCATAGGTTTTCGATCGCGCCAATGCAGGCACGCTGATCAGCGCGCAGGTATATGTGGTAGCTTTCCATTAACAGGCGACCGAGCCGCTCGACGATGGCCTTGCGTGCCTCCTCGCGGCTGATCTTGGCGCGGGCAGCTTCCACCAATTCGTCCTGCTTTTTTTCGGTACTTCGGATGCGGGCACTGAGCGCTCTGACTTCCTGCTCCAAAGTCTTGTGGCGGGAAAGGCGGCTTTGGATTGCTTCGGTCTCGGCTAGGTAAGTCGCCCAATCGTCTTTATTGCA
>JBKJYB010000373.1:0-3132 GCA_046716045.1 Nitrosospira sp. | reverse complement strand
TAACGTGCTGGCCGAGCCGACCTATTTGAGCGCGGTGCATTTCAATACCCCGCATGTTCACACCGAAACCAATAGCGGCGACATCAGCGTGCGCCAGGAAGTATTGAAGAACCTGATCAGCGAAGAGCACGGCGAAAAGAACCACCCCGCCCTGTGGAAGACGTTTGCGCTGGCATTGGGTTCAAGCGACAAGAGTCTGGCCAATGCCGCCGCCTTGCCAGGCACGGCCAGGCTGGTATCGACATACCGGGACATCTGCCTGAACCAGCCGTTTTATGCGGGCCTTGCGGCGATGCACGCGTTTGAGTCCCAGGTACCGGCCATTGCCGCCGTGAAAATTGACGGCTTGGCCAAATTTTATGGAATGAGTGACCCGGACAGTTACGAATTCTTTACGGTACACCAGGAAGCCGACGTGCATCACTCCCAAGCGGAATGGGCATTGATCGAGCGCTTTGCCGATACTCCGGAGAAACAGGCTGAAGTGCTGGCGGCCACTACCCGGGCATGCGACGCGCTATGGGGATTTCTCGACGGAATCTATGAGAATTACTGCTCGAACCTTGCCTGCGAGGAAGAAACCACGGTTACGCTACACTAGGCACTAACCGGCACATTAACGGTGAGCAAACGATGGTTCGTTTGCTCACCGGATTTAAATAATTACCTTCCCTGATTTTCTCCCTTCCGTTTCTTCCGATTCATTCGTGTTTGCTATCTAACCTAAATCCGGCAGTTGACCGCCCATATCTCATTTTAGTGTTGTGATTCACAAATATTTTTTGCGTCATTTGACCTTCACCTTTTTGGTGAGTTCGCTACAGGGTGGATTGCACAGTTTTTGTGGCACATGGCTGCGTTGCAACTCCTTGGAATGGAATAACCATTCCGCGTCGTTGCGTCTTGCCCCGCACCCCATAAACCGCACACTCCGCCCTGTCCAACTGCCGGATCTAGGTTAAAGTTCAGCGAAAAACCTCATTCCAGGGGGATAATTCCGTCCAGCGTGGCAAAACAGGTATTCCTTGCGGTTGTCAGGAAATCCCGCAGATAGGGACGGGACGCGGTTTCCTTGAGTGTTGACGCATACAGGTCGCTCCATAGCCCATCGGTGCCGATGCGGCGGGCAATCACATAGTCGTGATCAACATAGCTCTTGATACCCCAACTGGGCAGCGCGGCGACACCGCGGCGGCTGGCTACCAGTTGCAGGATGGCAACGGTCAGTTCCGCCGTGCGCCGCTGCGGTTGGATACCAGCAGGTTTCAGCACGTTGAGAATCAGATCAATGCGATCTTCCGGCACCGGATAGGTAATAAGCGTTACATCGGCGAAGTCCGCGGCATGCAGTATCCGCTTTGCGCGCAGGGGATGCTCCGGTGCCAATACCGCGAGAATCTCAAAACGAAATAACGGGTGGTGGACAATACCTCGCTGCCGCTTACGTTCCGAGCCGATGACTACATCAGCGCCCCCATCCTCCAGCAGTTTGACAGGATCGGCATGAAATCCGGAAACCAGATCCAGCTCCACATCCGGCCAATGCCGGCGGAATTCATCCATGAGCGGCATCAGCCAATCAAAACAGGTATGGCATTCCAGTACGATGCGCAAACTCCCTGATGCCTGCTGCGAGATTTTGGCGAGATCCCGCTCAGTTTCCTGAATTTCTTCCAGTACTTTCCCGGCAAGCGCCACCAGGTGTTTTCCCGCATCGGTGAGTTCGATGGCCTGCCCCCGGCGTTGTATGACCGGCAGGCCGTAATGGCTTTGCAGTGCCTTGATCTGATGGGACAGCGCAGACTGGGTAAGGTGTACGCGCTTGGCAGCGCGCGACACGCTGCCGGTTTCATGCAATGCCGCAAGTGTGCGGAGATGACGTAGCTCAAGCATGATTTTGAATGTAACTATGAACACCATTCATAATATTTCTATAACATTTCATTTGATTCATAGTGCAGTCTGCCACACAATCGGCACTTCGGGCAACTAAGCCTGCAATTGAGCAACAATGAGGAGCAATCATGGCTTTGACACATAACCTCGGTTTTCCACGCATCGGCGCGCGACGGGAGCTGAAACAGGCGCTTGAGGCATACTGGCGTGGCGACATCGACGATAAGCAGCTGCAAATTACAGCGGCCGAATTGCGGAAACACCATTGGATCGTGCAGCGTGAAGCGGGTATTGACCTGATTCCCGCTGGCGATTTTGCACTTTACGATCAAATGCTGAACATGACGGCGCTGCTGGGCGCGGCGCCCGCTCGATTTAACGTGGGCAGCGAGGAAATCGGACTGGATCTGTATTTCGCAATGGCGCGTGGAACAGCGAGTCAACCGGCGATGGAGATGACCAAATGGTTCGATACCAACTATCACTACATCGTCCCGGAATTCGATGCGCACACCCAATTTCGTATCGCCTCGTCGCAGCTCTTCCGGGAAGTCGCCGAAGCCAAGGCACTTGGCATTTCACCAAAAGTAGTGCTGGTCGGACCGTTGACCTATCTATATCTCGGCAAAGAGACCGAATCCGGCTTCAATCGGCTCGACTTGTTAACGCGTCTGCTGCCGGTTTATCGCGAGATCCTGGCCCGGCTCGCGTCCCTCGGCGTGGAATGGGTGCAAATGGACGAACCATTGCTGGCGCTTGATCTGGACGATGACTGGCTGGGCGGCCTGGATCGGGCATACGCTGCCCTGGAGGGAGCCGGCACAAAACTGTTGCTCACGACGTATTTTGAAGCGGTAGATAATCATGCCGCGCGTTTGAAAAAACTGCCGGTGGATGGTTTGCATATTGATTTGTGCCGCGCGCCGAATCAGCTTGATATTTTTCTCGACGTCTATCCGGCCGGCAAAGTTCTGTCGCTGGGTATCATTGATGGACGCAATGTATGGCGCGCTGATCTGGCACAGACGTTGGCGACTTTGTCGCGCGCGCAGTCAGCCCTGGGCGAGCGGTTGTGGATTGCGCCCAGCTGTTCGCTGCTGCATTGTCCCGTGGATCTTGAACTGGAAACCCGATTGGATAGCGAGATAAAGAACTGGCTGGCGTTCTCGGTACAGAAGTTAAAAGAGGTATCGATCCTCGGACGGGGTCTGAACCAGGGAGAAAACGCCATACGCG
>JBKJYB010000372.1:0-7093 GCA_046716045.1 Nitrosospira sp. | reverse complement strand
ATACCGCAATGTCCTTGATACGAAAATCAGCAGCGAGATCTATCACCCGTACTCCCGCGTCGAGCAGCGATCTGACTTGCTGCATGGCGATACCGTTAGGCGTCGCAAAGAATACGATGGCGCACTTATCTAGCTCCGCTTCGGCCGGATCACAAAATTTAAGCGGTACCCGTCCGCGCAAGCTGGGAAATAATTCGTCTACAGCCAACCCAGCCTCTTTGCGTGAGGTGATGGCGTGTAGGCTCACCTTGGGATGCTGCGACAAAATGCGCAGCAACTCTACGCCGGTATAACCGGTTCCACCTACGATACCAACTTTAAGCATAAAATCTCCAGGTTTTTATGCGAAGAACAGAATTTTCCATCAGCATTTCTCATAAATGCGTGTTGCATACCAGGCCTATCCTGTATCAACATTCTCACTCGTACCCTCAGTTACGGATAGTAAATAAATGGACTTACCCGGAATCTCGAATTTTTAGAGATGTCCTTATCTATTTGGTTCGATTAGCCGGATATCTTGCAGGGAAAACGCAACCGGTCGACGATTATCCTAAATTCGCCGCGTAACGAACCCACCATAACGGTGAAGATCAGGTGATGCAAAAAGTCTTTGCGGGCCACAGCGCCGAGCTGAGAAATAAGCGGATAACCGTCGAATTCAGGATTATAGGCAACAAGTAAAAAAGCCGCCAGAAACAGGCGGCTTTTTAGTATGGGACACGCAAAAAACTTATCGTTTGGAAAATTGTTTACGCCGGCGCGCTTTGCGTAGACCAACCTTCTTCCGCTCCACTTCACGCGCATCACGCGTTACCAGTCCAGCACTGCTCAATACGGGTTTGAGTGTGGCGTCAAAGTCAATCAAAGCGCGGGTAATGCCGTGGCGCACCGCGCCAGCCTGTCCCGACTCGCCGCCCCCATGAATATTGACCATGATGTCAAAACTCGTAAGATTCCCGGTTAGCTCAAGCGGCTGACGAACCACCATACGGCCAGTTTCACGGGAAAAAAATTCGTCGACCGGTCTGTCATTGACTGTAATCAATCCCTTACCAGGCTTGATGAATACCCGCGCCACCGCGCTTTTGCGACGACCGGTACCATAGTTATACGTTGTGCTCATGATTTTAAGCCCTGACCTCAAGTTGTCGCGGCTGCTGCGCCGCGTGCGGATGTGTGGCACCCGCATAGATTTTAAGTTTCTTTAACATGGCATAGCCGAGCGGACCTTTTGGCAGCATGCCTTTGACTGCCTTTTCCAGAGGCCGGCCTGGAAATCGTGCGTGCATTTTAGCGAAGCTGGTTTCGTAAATACCGCCGGGGTAGCCGCTATGACGGTAATAAGTTTTGTCTTCCATCTTATTTCCGGTGACGCGTAGCTTGTCGACATTGATCACAATGATAAAATCACCGGTATCCACATGAGGCGTGAAGATAGGTTTATGTTTACCCCGCAGACGATGGGCAATTTCTGCGGCAAGGCGCCCTAGCACCTTGTCCGCCGCGTCGATCACGAACCAGTCGTGGATTACTTCATGTGGTTTGGCTGAAAAGGTTTTCACAACGCCCGCCTTTGCTTATTTCGATAAAGCCGCGAATTCTATGCCAGACCCGGTCGAATGTCAAACCGGCCTTCGGTAAATGGGTTCAGAAATAAAATAAGCTATTATCAGTTGAGTCTGAGTCGCGCAGCGATTCTTGTATCTGCAGTACTCACTGCGGAACGCGGCACATTTTATCTGGAATACCGAGTCATTTACCCCGGACATTTTTCCGTGGGTGTATATATCGGTGCCCATCATTACAGCGGTCCGAAGGCGTGAATCTTTGTCTATTCCCACCAAAATTTTCAGGAAAACAGGTATCATGTTGAAAGAACAATGCCGTAAAAAAGTTTGCTGATGCCCGCAAATTATTGGCGTTAAGAATGCGGTAATATCCTATTATCTTATTGTCTGAGGAGAGCGTTTGTATGTCACAAAAACACCCTGTTATCGCCGTTACTGGATCGTCAGGTGCCGGTACATCGACAGTCAAAAATAGTTTCGAGCATATTTTTCGTCGCGAGAAACTGACTGCTGCGGTGGTAGAGGGCGACAGTTTTCATCGTTATGATCGTGACGCAATGAAGGAAGCCGTCGCAGAATCGGAAAAAGACGGTGGTCACCCCATCAGTCATTTTGGTCCCGAGGCCAATGAGTTCGAGAAACTGGAAGCACTATTCAAAGAATATGGCGAGAGCGGAGGCGGCAAAACGCGCCTGTATTTGCACAATGATGAAGAGGCCGCGCCCTATCAGCAGAAGGCCGGGACATTTACCCCCTGGTCATCAATAAAGCCTGGTTCCGATATGCTGTTTTATGAGGGCTTGCATGGCGGCGTAAAGAGCGATACCGCCGATGCGGCAAAGTATGTGGATTTACTGGTGGGTGTCGTGCCTATTGTTAATCTGGAATGGATCCAGAAAATCCATCGTGACATGAGTGCCCGCGGTTATTCGGCGGAGGCGGTAACTCATACCATTCTCCGCCGTATGCACGATTATGTGCATTACATTACTCCGCAATTTTCACTTACCCATATCAATTTTCAGCGAGTGCCGACGGTTGATACATCCAATCCTTTTATCGCGCGTGACATCCCGGCCCTGGATGAAAGCTTTGTCGTGATTCGCTTCCGAGATCCCAAGCACGTGGACTTCCCTTACCTTCTTGCCATGATCAATAATTCATTCATGTCGCGTCCGAATACAATTGTCGTCCCGGGCGGGAAAATGGGATTAGCCATAGAATTGATTTTAACGCCATTGATTCTCGATCTTGTCGCGAAAAGCCGGAGCAAATAGTCCGGCAGGCGTTCCGATAAAGGCACCTTTTAAATTCAAATGAGCGGGCAATCCGCATCGCGGATTGCCCGCTCGCGCTATTTTGTCCCTCCGTGCCACGTGAACTTCGCCCAGAATTTAGAATTTTTTGAGGTGCCTCAAAACGTTATTCCAGCATACCGTTCTTAGTATCCCTTCTTTTACTCAGTTCGATGAAGCTAAATAACTCCGGCGATACTTAAGCGGAAATAGTCTCTTCCAATGTCTTCCCTAATTTCGGAATTAAATCCTGAACAACTTGAAGCCGTTATCCTGCCACATCAGTCAGCGCTGGTGCTGGCAGGCGCAGGCAGCGGCAAGACGCGGGTACTCACTACCCGTATTGCGTATTTGATCCAGTCTGGTCAAGTCAGTCCTCACGGCATACTGGCAGTCACTTTCACTAATAAGGCGGCGAAGGAAATGCTTTCCCGCATCGCTTCCATGCTGCCGATCGATACGCGTGGCATGTGGGTAGGCACCTTCCACGGCCTGTGCAACCGCATGCTGCGCGCTCACCATCAGGATGCCGGGCTGCCACAGGCTTTTCAGATTCTGGATTCCGCCGATCAATTGGCGGTGATCAAGCGTTTGCTGAAGGCTCTGGGCGCGGACGACGAAAAATTTCCCCCACGCCAGGTGCAATGGTTCATCAATAACGCCAAGGAAGAAGGGCTCAGAGCGTCGCAGGTCGAAATTTACGACGATTTCGCACGCAAGATGGTTGAGTTTTATCTATTTTACGAGCAACAGTGCAATAAGGAAGGCGTGGTGGATTTCGCTGAACTGCTGTTTCGCAGTTATGAGTTGCTGACGCGCAACGAACATCTGCGCGAGCACTATCGTGGCCGCTTCGATCATATTCTTGTGGACGAATTTCAGGATACCAATCGCTTGCAGTACAAATGGCTGAAGCTACTCGCTGGTAATCGGGCCGCGGTATTCGCGGTTGGCGATGATGATCAGAGCATTTATGCATTCCGTGGGGCGAACACCGGTAATATGAAAGATTTCGAGAGAGACTTCCGCATCTCTAAAATCATTAAGCTGGAGCAGAATTATCGCTCGCACGGCAACATTCTGGACGCGGCCAACACGCTGATACGCAACAATAGTGGCCGGCTCGGCAAAAATCTCTGGACTTCGGAAGGCCACGGCGAACCGATACGCGTGTATAACGCGCCGACCGATTTTGATGAAGCTTCCTTCATCGTGGACGAAGTGAAATCGCTACGCGCGGAAGGCGTGGCGCTGTCTCAGATAGCGTTGCTTTACCGTTCCAACGCACAATCACGCGTGCTGGAGCACGCCTTGTTCAATGCTTCACTGGCTTATCGGGTATACGGCGGCATGCGTTTCTTCGAACGTCAGGAAATCAAGCATGCCCTGGCATATCTGCGGCTGATAGCGAATCCCGAGGATGATAACGCACTGCTCAGGATCATTAACTTTCCCGTACGCGGCATCGGCATGCGCAGCCTGGAACAACTGCAGGACGAGGCCAAGCGGCTGGGAGGCAGTCTGTGGGCGGCGATGCGACAGCGGTACAGAGGTGATGCGGCTTTCGTCCCGAATTCGGGAGATCTGACCCCGGTCGGGCTTGAGAGTAATCAGTGGCCGGATAAGCCAAAGAAAGGGGTCGAGGGTTTTGCGGTGCTGATCGAGTCGATGCGCCAGGTTTGCGAAAAGCTGCCGTTGCCGGAAGCCGTCGAACACATGCTGGAGCATAGCGGACTGACGGCACATTATCGTACTGAACGCGAGGGGGCGGACCGCCTGGAGAACCTGAACGAATTGATCAATGCCGCCACCGGCTTCGTGCACGAAGCCGAGGATGACAGTCTCACGGCATTTCTGAGTCACGCATCGCTGGAAGCGGGCGAGCATCAGGCCGGTGGTGGTCAGGACGCGCTGCAGTTGATGACGGTGCATTCGGCCAAGGGATTGGAGTTTCACAGCGTATTTCTGAGCGGATTGGAGGAAGGTTTATTTCCCCACGATAACAGTCGCAACGAAGCCGGCGGCGTGGAAGAGGAGCGGCGTTTAATGTATGTAGCGTTGACTCGGGCACGGCGGCGGTTGTATCTGAGTTTCGCCCAAAGCCGCATGTTGCATGGCCAGACCCGCTATAACATCCCCTCTCGTTTCCTGCACGAAATTCCGGATAGCTTGCTCAAGTGGCTCCAGCCGGTGCAGAAGACAGCGATCAGGAATGAGGAATGGGGAACCAGAAGGAAAGGATCAGGCCGGGCAATCCAGGAGCCGGGTTATGGCGCTCAAGCACGCGCATCGAATATCCGGGATTCGGCGGCATCGCAATGGCGGATAGGACAGAACGTGATCCACGCCAGGTTTGGCGCGGGGGTGATAGTCAATTGCGAGGGTCACGGCGCGGATGCCCGCGTTGAAGTCAGATTCGGCCGTACCGGTACGAAGTGGTTATTGCTGGAATATGCCAAGCTGACCCCTGCCTGATGACAAAAATTCACAGGCTCAAGCTGATATGGTTGTGTCCGCAAAGATATCCCTGTAGCTTGCGTAAATAGAGGCAAACAGGGTCGGTACCAGTATGAGCAATCCCAGACCATAGGGCATCGCGGCGAGTATCGTCAGCGCCACTAGCGTAATGCCATAAATCTGGAACGCTATAATGTTCTTCAGGCAGGCAAAAAAACTTAGCCGCATTGCATCCACCGCGGCCATGCCGTTGAATATCACCAGTAAAGGTGCGAACCAGGTAGCCATCATCAGCGGGATGGATAGCGATAGCCCGACCAGCGAGGCGGTCAACATATCGCCGGAGACATTTTTCAGCTCATTCTCGTCGACCCGTTTTCCGTCTATCAATAGATCCATCAGTACATCACCTCCGACCAGCATGAAAACTCCAAGAATCAGCACCTGTCCTACCAGATAAATTCCTCCTATCGTGATCAACGGTCCGGAAGTGTTTCTGAAGCCTGCAAGCAGATGAGCGATCTCTAATTTTTCGCCCTGTTCCAGGGCTCTGCATCCTATCATCAGTCCCGCTAAAAACACGGGTGAAAGGAGGGTGAAAATAAACTGCCCCGCCAGTGGAATAAGCGACAGGGTGGCGGCGATAAGAAGCAGAGTGGCGCATAGTAAAATCCACATCAGTGGAATCTGGCGGAATATAAAGAAGCCGGTCACGATCCATTGCCACCCTTGTTTTGCATCGACTTGCCTGACTTCCATTTTCTGTATCTCCGGTAGAGTAGCGACTGCTATCCAATCCTGGCGTGCAGTTTCAGCTCACACCCAAACTTGTGCCAGTCTTGAGTGGGATGCCGCATGGTTCTTCAATATGCGCAAAAAGTGAACGGGGTTCTTGGCATGAGTGAGTTCTCCCATGCGCGGCAAGTGATAATCATGCAGCCGCGACAACCAGAAGCGCAGAGCCCCGGCCCGCAGCATTACCGGCCAGGCGCCGTGTTCGATAGCGGTAAGCGGACGGGTGCGGTGATAGGCTTCGAGTAGAGACAACATGCGCTTCACATCCAGCTCGCCATCTTCATTCAGACACCAGTCATTGGCTGTAATGGCGAGATCGTACAGCAACGCATCGTTACAGGCGAAATAGAAATCGATCACCCCGCCTATCGCATCGTCAGCGAATAGCACGTTGTCACGAAACAGGTCTGCATGAATTACACCACGCGGCAGATTTTCGAAACGATACAACGACTGAAAATGCAATTCCTCCTTGAGAATCGCTATTTCCTCCACCGTAAGAAATGGTATGACATAAGGTGCCGTGGCTTTACACCATTTGGGACCCCGCGGATTCTCCATTTTTTCGGGGTAGGACAGACCGGACAAATGCATGCTCGCCAGGAGCGCACCGACTTCGGCGCAATGTGCGAGCGTGGGATGCTCCTGCGATTTGCCGGGCAAGCAAGTAACGATGCTTGCCGGTTTATCGTTAAGCTCGCCAAGAAATCGCTTGCCGAGATTGGCTACCGGACAGGGGCAAGGAATGCCGTGTCGCGACAAATATGCCATCAGGTTCAGGTAGTAGGGCAGATCGGACGAGGTTAACTTTTCAAACAGAGTGAGAACATACTTACCCTGACTGGTAGTGACGAAATAATTCGTATTTTCGATGCCGGAGGAGATGCCTTGCAGATTAATCAGCGTGCCTAGCGAATAGTTTTTCAGCCATGCGGAAAGCTGATGTTGAGTGACGGTAGTGAAGACAGACATGAG
>JBKJYB010000371.1:0-2819 GCA_046716045.1 Nitrosospira sp. | reverse complement strand
TCTTGGTGACACCCATGTCCGTTAATAAAAAATTGATGACCTTCTTCGCATCCTCTGACCCGGCTTCCCATTCGACACCGGCGTAAATGTCTTCCGAATTCTCGCGAAAAATCACCATATCGGTTTTCTCCGGATTTTTTAGCGGGCTTGGCACACCCTGAAAATAACGCACAGGACGCAAGCACACATAGAGATCAAGTTTCTGGCGCAAGGCTACATTAATAGAACGGATGCCGCCACCAACAGGGGTAGTCAGCGGTCCTTTGATCGAGACCACATACTCCTTTGCGGCTTGCAGCGTTTCATCGGGTAGCCACACGTTTTCACCGTATACATGGTTCGACTTCTCACCGGCATAAATCTCCATCCAGGAAATCTTGCGCTTGCCGTCATAAGCCCGGCTTACCGCCGAATCCACGACTTTTTTCATCACCGGCGTAATGTCTACACCGATCCCGTCACCTTCGATGAACGGAATAACAGGGTTATCCGGCACACTCAAAGAAAAATCTGTATTGACCCGGATTTTTTCGCCTTCAGCCGGCGTCCTGATGTGCTGGTACATGGTATCTCCTGATAATTAATGATGAGTGGTGCAAGGATTGCGCGAGCAAAAACATGCAAACCGAGCATTTTACTCGTGTTTTGGAGAGAAGCGCTAACGTGTATTGTGCAGTTTGAAGTCTGGCGTTTGAAGTTTGACGTCACCCATAGCGGATATGACAAAGTGCATGCCGGATTCAGGATCATGCATTCGTGCCGGCAAATAGAGCTCCACTCTGGTTTTTTTTGCCTGCGCATCATCATTATTTCTTTCTGGCGGTCAGTGGCGATAGAATGCAAGCTGGGGTGCAAACTTGCTTTCTTTTCAAACAATACGAGGTTACCCAAGAGATTATGATCTGGAAGCCGAATGTCACGGTTGCGGCGGTTGTCGCGCAAGATGGAAAGTATCTGCTGGTTGAGGAGCAAACCAGTAGCGGCGTACTGTTCAATCAACCAGCGGGACATCTTGAGCCGGATGAGTCCATCCTTCAGGCGGCAGTTCGGGAGACTCTGGAAGAAACCGGTTATACTTTTTCCCCGCAATGGGTGCTGGGTATTTACCGCTGGCACTCTCGTGCAGACAATGTTACCTATCTGCGCTTTGCTTTTGCCGGTTCCGTCATTGACCATGATCCTGGTCGTCCGCTGGATGCGGGAATATTGCGCGCCGGATGGTTCCGCGCAGATGAAGTCCGCGAAATGACTGATCGTCATCGCAGTCCGCTGGTGATGAAGTGTGTCGAAGATCATTTGGCCGGTAAGCGCTACGCCCTGGATATTCTTACTCATTACGATTAAACCCAGATAATCCATTAGGACGCGAGATGATGGTAAGGCAGGTTGCGAGACAGTTTTGTCGGTTGCGAGAAGTCCATAGCTTGGTCTATGGACGCCGAGCAAGCGGCGGAAATGGCCGCAAACTGACCGCAAGCACTCGCGTAGGCTCGGAGAGCCGCCTAATGGATTATCTGGGTTAAACCTGAATCCATCAGAACCAATGAGTAAACAGCGTGTGGTGGTTGGCATGTCAGGAGGAGTGGATTCATCCGTCGCGGCATTGCTGTTAAAACAACAAGGCTATGAGGTGATCGGCCTCTTCATGAAGAATTGGGAAGACGATGACACCAGCGATTATTGTTCATCCAGACAGGATCTGATCGATGCCGCCTCGGTGGCGGACATCATCGGAATTCCTTTGGAGGCGGTAAACTTCTCGGCTGAATACAAGGAGCGTGTATTCAGCCAGTTTCTTGCTGAATACAAAGCCGGGCGCACACCCAATCCGGACGTGCTGTGTAACGCCGAAATCAAGTTCAAGGCGTTTCTCGACCACGCGGTTGGTCTTGGCGCCGACCATATCGCGACCGGCCATTATGCGCAGGTGCGCGAAATAGGCGGCATATTTCAACTATTGAAAGGCGAGGACGGGACGAAGGATCAGAGTTATTTTCTCTATCGTTTGAATCAAAAACAACTATCCAGGACGCTCTTTCCGATTGGTCATCTTTACAAACGCGATGTGCGTAAAATCGCCAGGAATCACGGATTACCAAATTTTTCCAAGAAAGACAGTACCGGAATCTGTTTTATTGGAGAAAGACCGTTCGGCGAATTTCTTAATCGGTACGTGCCGCATGAACCCGGCGAAATACAAACAGCGGCCGGTACCGTCATGGGAAGGCATGTCGGGCTGATGTACTACACCATTGGCCAACGGCAGGGATTGGGCATAGGCGGAACAAGGGAGGGTGATGGCGAGCCCTGGTTCGTTTCAGCCAAGGATATGGCACGGAATATCCTGACCGTGGTACAGGGCCATGATCACCCAGATTTATTCCGGCCTGCGCTCAATGCTATTGACCTGACATGGGTAAGCGGCCGCGAGCCGCATTGCAACTGGGTTTATGCCGCCAAAACCCGTTATCGTCAACCGGATGCACCCTGCGCTATTGCGCATATCGGACACGGTCAATGCAAAATCGAATTTGCCCAGCTCCAGTGGGCGGTGACGCCGGGACAATCAGTGGTCGTTTACGAGAGCAAGGTATGTCTTGGAGGAGGGGTGATTACGGATGGATAATTGGCAAGTCCTTACTTACCCGGAACCTTGGAGATTCGATTCCCGCTTCTCATCCTTTAGGCACTGTTTCCATAAATGGAGCCCGCTTTTCCAGCCTGTCGGAAAGTTCCGCAAGATTGGGTGAGGTATTGCGCCATTCGATTTCCGGAAAGCGAAAAGCCAGATACCCCAGTGTGCAGCCCAGCGCGATATC
>JBKJYB010000370.1:0-5125 GCA_046716045.1 Nitrosospira sp. | reverse complement strand
GTATATACCCAGCTGGTTGGCACCGTCCATGACGGTGCCATTCTTGGGCACAGACACCTGTTTTGCGTCGATTTCGAAATTGATCATCCTAAATCCGGCAGTTGGACGGGGTGGAGTGTGCGATTTTTGGGGTGCAGGGCAAGGCGCAACGACGCGGAATGGTCATTCCATTCCAAGGAGTTGCAACACGGCCATGGGCCGCAAAAACCGTGCAATCCGCCCTGTAGCGACCCCACCGTAAAGGCAAAGGTCAAGTGGCGAAAATAGTGTTTGTCGATCATAGCGTTAAATTGAAAAACAAGCAGTCAACTGCCGGATTTAGGATCATGGAATCTTACTCTCGGATTAATCGCGAATAGACGTAGCTAAGAAAGAAAGCCAATTTACTTTATCCATGCGATACGGGTTACACCATACATCTCTTGTGCTCGATATGGTAAGTAAACTCGTCCCGAAAATGCTGAATCATGGCGCGTACCGGCATGGCGGCCGCATCACCCAGCGCGCAAATGGTCCGCCCCTGAATATTGTCAGCAACGTTGTTGAGCAGATCGAGATCCTCCATTCGCCCCGTGCCGGTTTCAATTCGATGCACCACACGATAGAGCCAACCGGTGCCTTCGCGACAGGGCGTGCATTGACCGCAGGATTCCTCAAAATAGAAGTATGACAACCGCTCCAGTGCCTTCACCATGCAGGTGGTGTCGTCCATAATGATGACCGCGCCGGAACCCAGCATGGAACCGGCTTTGGCTATGGAGTCATAATCCATGTCGGTCTGCATCATGATGTCGCCGGGCAACACCGGCATGGATGAGCCTCCGGGAATACATCCTTTCAGTTTTCGACCGCCACGCATACCACCCGCCATTTCCAGCAGTGTTGCGAACGGCGTACCCAGCGGCACCTCGTAGTTACCGGGCTTGTTGACATGGCCTGACACCGAGAAAAGCTTGGTACCACCGTTGTTGGGCTTGCCTAGTTGCAGAAACTTCTCGCCACCGTTGCGAATGATCCAGGGCACTGAGGCGAATGTTTCGGTATTGTTAATGGTGGTAGGTTTGCCATAGAGGCCGAAGCTCGCCGGAAAGGGAGGTTTAAAACGCGGCTGGCCTTTCTTGCCTTCCAACGATTCGAGCAGCGCGGTTTCCTCGCCACAGATATAGGCGCCATAACCATGATGATTGTATAACTGGAAACTGAAATTGGAACCCAGGATGTTATTCCCCAGATATCCCGCGGCACGCGCTTCGTCTACCGCCTCCTCCATGCGCTCGTAGGTATCCCAAATTTCGCCATGGATATAATTGTAGCCTGCCCTGATACCCATCGCGTAGGCGCCGATGATCATGCCTTCTATCAGGATGTGCGGGTTGTGACGCATGATATCCCGGTCCTTGAATGTGCCCGGCTCGCCTTCGTCGGAATTGCACACCAGATACTTATCGCCCTCATACTGCTTGGGCATGAAACTCCATTTCAGCCCGGTCGGGAAACCCGCGCCGCCGCGTCCGCGCAATGCGGATTTTTTGACTTCCTCGATGACTTTCTCAGGCGGAATATTCTCGTCCAGAATTTTTCTCAGCGCGGCATACCCGTCGCGCTGCTCGTAATTTTTAAGCCGCCAGTTCTCGGGATCGGATGGATTCAGTCCCGCCAGCAATACCTGCGTAAGCTGGGTCATTTGTTCAGTTCCTCCAGCAATTGGTCGATACTGTCGTTGGACATGAAGCTGCACATGCGTTTGTTATTCACCAGGAGCACGGGCGCGTCGCCGCACGCCCCCATGCATTCACCTTCTTTCAATGTAAATTTGCCGTCGGCGGTGGTCTGATTGAAACCTATACCCAGCTTTTGTTTGATATGGGTCACGGCATCATTCGCGCCGGAAAGCGCGCAGGGAAGGTTCGTACAAACGGTGAGCTTGTGTTTACCCAGTGGCTGAAGGTTGATCATGTTGTAAAACGCCGCCACTTCATACACTGCTATCGGCGGCATTCCAAGATAATGGGCGACAAATTCCATGATTTCATTGGCCAGCCACCCTTTCTCATCCTGAGCGATGGCGAGCGCTGACATCACCGCAGACTGTTTTTGATCGGCGGGATACTTGGTGAGCTCATGGTCTATTTTTTTAATGGACTCAGGACTTAACATGTCAATTTGGCAGCTTCACTATCAGTGTAACGGTCAATGGATTTATCTGTCTATTTCACCAAACACGATGTCCTGCGTGCCGATAATAGCCACCACATCGGCGATCATATGGCCGCGCGACATTTCATCCAGTGCCGCCAGATGGGGGAAGCCCGGCGCACGGATTTTGAGGCGGTAGGGCATATTGGCACCATCCGATACCAGGTAAATGCCGAATTCACCTTTGGGGTGCTCAACCGCCGCGTAAGCCTCGCCCGGCGGCACGTGAAAACCCTCGGTGAAAAGCTTGAAATGATGAATCAGCTCTTCCATATTCTGTTTCATTTCGACGCGCGCCGGTGGCGCGATCTTATGGTTGCCGGTAATGACCGGACCAGGATTCTTGCGCAACCACTCGACACATTGCTTGATGATACGATTGGATTGACGGAATTCTTCTATTCGCACCAGATAACGATCATAGCAATCGCCATTGACACCGACCGGTATATCGAAGTCCATCTGGTCATAAACTTCATACGGCTGTTTTCTCCGCAAATCCCATTCCACGCCCGAACCGCGCAGCATCGGACCGGTAAAGCCCAGCGCCATGGCGCGTTCGGGCGAGACCACACCGATACCTACCAGCCGCTGTTTCCAGATACGATTGTCGGTAAGCAGGGTTTCATATTCATCTACATAGGTAGGAAATCGATTGGTAAAGTCTTCGATGAAATCCAGCAGCGAACCGCTACGATTTTCATTGAGTACCCTGGTGCTTTTTTCGTTGTGGATCTTTGATGCCTGATATTGCGGCATTGAATCCGGCAGATCTCGATAGACGCCGCCAGGGCGGTAGTAAGCGGCATGCATTCTGGCGCCCGATACCGCCTCGTAACAATCCATCAGGTCCTCGCGGTCGCGGAAAGCATAAAGGAACACCGTCATTGCACCCACGTCCAGCGCGTGCGCGCCCAACCACAATAGATGATTGAGTATGCGCGTGATCTCATCAAACATCACGCGGATATATTGCGCACGCAAAGGTACCTCGAGTTGAAGCAGCTTCTCAATGGCCATTACATAGGCGTGCTCATTGGACATCATGGACACGTAGTCCAACCGATCCATGTATGGCACTGACTGAATGTAGGTTTTGTATTCGGCCAGCTTTTCGGTCGCGCGATGTAGCAGACCGATGTGCGGGTCGGCGCGTTGAATGACTTCGCCATCCAGCTCCAGCACCAGGCGCAACACGCCATGTGCCGCCGGATGCTGCGGACCGAAGTTCATGGTGTAATTGCGTATCTCAGCCATGCTTGATTAGTCCTCGCTGTGGAGACCTCATTCGCTGTCTCCATAATGCTCTTCACGGATCACGCGCGGTATGATCTGGCGCGGTTCAATGCTGACTGGCTGGTAAATTACCCGCTGCTGGTCGGGATCGTAGCGCATCTCGACATTCCCGCTTAACGGAAAATCCTTGCGGAACGGATTTCCGATAAACCCATAGTCTGTGAGAATGCGACGCAAATCGGGGTGGCCCGTAAATACGATGCCGTAAAGATCAAATGCCTCACGCTCGAACCAGTTAGCGGATGGCCATACGCCAATCACCGAATCCAGAACCGGAAGCTCATCGTCATCGGCGAATACCTTGACCCGCAACCTGCAGTTATGGCTGATGGAAAGCAGGTGATACACGGCAGCGAAGCGTTTGCCCTCCCAGTCGCTCCCGGAGGGAGATTCGGAACCATAAGCCGAATAATCCATTCCACATAAATCGACGAGAATTTCGAAACTCAGGTCAGGATGATCGCGCAGAGTCTCCATCGTCAACAACATATTAGCGAGAGACACCGTGATCGTTAGTTCGCCCAATCGCTCACTGGTGCTGACAAGTTTATTGGTCAACACATTCTGAAGGCAAAGGGCGAGCGTTTCCAGACGGGGGGACGACATATAGGACTCAGCGAGCGATGGTATTGGTGCGGTGGATCTTGTTCTGCAGTTGAATAATACCGTAAATCAATGCTTCCGCCGTTGGCGGACAGCCGGGGACATAGATATCAACGGGCACGATGCGGTCACAGCCACGCACTACGGAATAAGAATAGTGATAATAACCGCCACCGTTGGCGCAGGAGCCCATAGAGATTACCCAGCGCGGCTCAGCCATCTGATCGTAAACTTTACGCAGGGCGGGCGCCATTTTATTGCATAACGTGCCGGCCACGATCATCACATCCGATTGACGCGGACTGGGCCGGAAGACGATGCCAAAACGATCAAGGTCATAGCGTGAGGCACCAGCCTGCATCATTTCCACCGCACAGCACGCGAGGCCAAAAGTCATCGGCCACATGGATCCGGTCCGCCCCCAGTTAATGACGTTATCCAGGCCTGTGGTAACAAAACCCTTTTCCATTACGCCGTTAGTGCTCATAACATTAATCCCATTCCAGAGCACCTTTTGTCCACTCGTAAATAAAGCCAACAACAAGGATGCCCAGAAAAATCATCATGGCGACAAAGCCGAACATGCCGATCTCATTCAACACCACTGCCCATGGAAACAGGAAGGCGATTTCCAGATCGAACAGAATGAACAAGATGGCAACCAGGTAATAGCGTACGTCAAACTTCATGCGCGCATCTTCGAACGCTTCAAAACCGCACTCGTACGGTGAAAGTTTCTCGCTATCGGGATGATTGGGAGCGAACAACCAGCCAAGCGCCATCGGCACCACACCTACGGCAAGACCAATCAGAATGAATAGCAGAATAGGAAAGTAATTTTCGAGCATCGGTATTATCAAAAATAAAGGACTAGAGATCAGGTTACCGTTTATGCTCTACGCATCCGTTTACCCTGATTCTCAGCCCTATCCCATAATTGGTGCCGACGGCGAGACTCGAACTCGCACAGCTTTCGCCACCGCCCCCTCAAGACGGCGTGTCTACCAATTTCACCACGTCGGCGATTTAA
>JBKJYB010000369.1:0-5064 GCA_046716045.1 Nitrosospira sp. | reverse complement strand
CTAACTTGATGGCTTCACGTTTAAATTCTTCGGTAAAAATACGACGAGGGATACGTTTCATGGATTCTCCTGACAAGTTGATAAAGTAACATCAACTTGCCCGTCCATAAAAGCGGGCCTCACTCAGGGCCGTCTATTTAAGGGATAGAGATTATGGAAAAAAGCTGGAAGTGATGCTGCATTACGCTTTAGGAAGGAACGGTGTTGAGCCCAAGTTTAAATTCAAGGTTGGTCACATCGAAGGTATCACTCATAACGATTTTTCACTTGAGAAAATAATACATCAGATTATCCTCGGCCCCTCCGTCGCTACCCCGCTAGCGGTGAACGCTATTAAAAGGATGCTTGAGAAAATTGGTAAACATGAATTGGCTGAAAAGCTAAAAGCCTCGACAACCCCCTTCCGAACATTTTAAATCCCTGCACAACGAGTGCTAGTTGCAGAGATCAGGTCAAGCAAATTTAAACCGCCCCTCCATTCCGGCGAAAAAAAGCTGCCTTGAATTCGCACGCAGCGACTAGGGCCAGGTGTTTCCCACGTTCTCTCCTTAGGCGATCGGCCATAAGATTAATACCCATTTCAACTGCATTATGAATCGCTGCGGATTGTTCTTCTGTGACGGACCCGGGAATCTGATAGGAGGGTCGTATATCGAAGGAGACGAAATATTTCTTTCTAATGAGCTTTGATGGCGGGAAGGCACTCTTCAAAGGAAGCTGGGCCATCAGGCATGCTCTTATAGTTTTCGCGAAACATTGTCTCTAATTCTAACCACTCCCGTTCGCTTACATTTGGGAAACGTTATTATCTGAGCCATAATTATATTCCGCTGTAGTAGAGGTCTGAGGAGTGTGTGGTCGTTCGACGTAAATTCGTTCTCTAGAGTTTTTTATTAACGAGCTCTGCCAATATCATCCTTGCCATTTGACGAGGGTCTGCTCGTTGGACAGCAGCCCTTTTGCTAGTGCTTGCGGTCGGATCATACATATCCGTAAATCGTATGGGAATGAGACTACCATCGGTTGACCTTCACGGTACGACGCCGGCGGCGCCGTTAATAACAGCTGCCACTTCCTTAAACGCAGTCTTCAGCCGATCCTTATTCTCTGGGAATCGGTTGACGAATAGTGGACTCGGATGCGGAATTTGCATGATGCGCAGCGTGGGGTTAAGTTGCCGGAGTAAGGTTTCCGCTCGGGCTGCTTTTTGACCGACTAACACCACAATCTTTAGGTTTGGCAGCAGAGGCAGTAACGATCGAAGCGCGGGCTCCGCATCACGAATATCTTCCGACGAAACTGGGCGAATCTTTTTTCCCGTTCCCACATACCAAGGCACTACATTCCATACCACCGTTCGGCGCCTATCGAGTCCTGCGTTCTGATTGAACGTAAAGAAGTTCTTTGCGGTCTCGTCAGGATTGTTTCGTGAAATAAAACCCGAAGTAATAGCCTGTGGCCCAGGAGCCTCAAGTAGGAAGAGGCATTCAGCAAGTGTACCTCCATCCAAAGGATCAAAATGTGGGATATGATCCGCTACACCCCTCCGGGAGCGAAGATCTTCGACAAACGCGGTCAGTCGCGCAATGTGGGTTGCTGACAGCAGAGTTAAGCGAAGTTCGCGGATCCGCGGCATTACCAAGCGACTTTGGCTCATCTGCGTGCCAATGGTGGTCGGCGTTTGAAAGCGAGCTAGACATGAAATTGTGGCGTCCCTTGAATTGAATATCGCATAGCGGCCAGGTCGGGAGCACTTAATTTCCAGGCAAAGCCAACTCATCCGTAGATTATATTGGAACGGTCTGGAGTTCTCTTCAAAATCTGTGTGGATAAAATCCATCGCATATTAATCTGATCGCCGCATGGATTGATAAAAATTCTAATTAAAGAGTGATCATCTTGTTATTGGCACTTACAAACCTTGACCCTACCCCACAAAACAGCAGCATTTAAAAGTAGAATTTCCGGCATGATTTTCACCCTTAATGAAAAGGAGTCATGACGTGAAGAAGAGCAAGTATACGGAGCAGCAGATTGCATTTGCGCTGAAGCAGGCCGAGCTTGGCGCGCCGGTTGAAGAGGTCTGCAGGAAGCTTGGCATCAGCGATGCGACATTTTATAACTGGAAGAAGAAGTACGGTGGGCTGGGCTCTTCAGAATTGTGGCGGCTGCGGCAACTGGAAGAGGAGAACAGCAAATTGAAGCGGCTGGTAGTCGACTTGAGCCTGGACAAGGGCCGTAGGGCAATGAAATGGACTCCTCCCTCCCAACGAGATATCGGTTCACAATTGAAAATAATGGTGGTTACCGCAATGCGGCTCCATTAGGGGCTAAAAAACGGAAACTTATCAGCAAAAGACCACAATAATCTGCAATTGTTAATTCGCAGCTTTACTAACTACGCCGTGACTTCCCTAAGAACTTCGGGTCTGCGTTCGGCGATAGCGATCAGAGTCTTGGCTGCGCCGCTGGGCTGGCGTCGCCCTTGTTCCCAATCTTGCAGGGTTCGCACAGACACACCAAGCAGCTTGGCAAACTCAGATTGCGACAGCCCGGTTTTTTTTCGTGCGGATATGACGGATGACATGACGATACGGCCTTTTCTGGCTGCCATCTGGCGCACCGACTCCAGCAACTCAGCGCCGAGGTCGCGCTGTGCGACACGTTTTTGTAGTTCTGTTTCGGTCATGGGCATGTTATCTCCTCCTTAATCGCTTTCAATATATGCGCAGGAATATTCTCGTGCTCGTTTTTTGCATAAATCAGCAGTAGCCAGATTGTTTCATCTTCAAGCATGTTGTAATAGATCACACGCACACCACCGCTTCTACCAATCCCTTTGCGTGTCCAACGTATTTTGCGACAACCGCCAGAGCCGCGCACGACATCACCGGCGTTATAGTGTTCTGCAATCCAGACGGTAAATGCTTCATGCTCGTCTTCCGTCCAATAGTCACTGGCATAGCGGCTGAAGACTTCAGTTTCTGCAACGGTGAGCATAGGCATATCATACGGCAACGCCGTACTGTGTCAAGTTAAGCGGTAGAGATTTTAAGGATAACTATTTGATTCACAAATTTTCGCGTTAGCGCTCAATGGTCGGACCATGCTGAGAAAGTCTCCTGCATCCCCTAACCAGTATTCTGCTGTTCAGCGCAAAGTGGTTCAATTTTCAATTGTGATTGACAATGCTAGCGTAGGATTCCGCTTCGTGAGCTCGCATGGGGCTTGAAAAAAATTCAGCATCTAGTCAAAATGTATTCGGGGAGTTCCAGGCAACAATGAGTAAAACCGTAAAAACAGACACGTACTTTTTTTTTCTGTCCCGTCATCATAGGGGGATAAGGGATGAGCTAAATGCACGTATCAAGGCACTTTCCGAAGATGGCGAGGGCAGCGACCTCATTGCCTCTTATTGTGTAGCTTTAATCACTTCGGCGGTTTGCTACATGGAATGCCGGATTAATGAGTTCTGGTTGGACATCTTAAACAATGGGATCAATAGTCAGGACTTGACTGCTCATCAGAAAAAGAAATTTAAAGAAATGGCAATAAGAGTTGATTGGAAATGGGAAAATATCCTTGATAAGTACCAGCTAGCCTTGGAAACGCTCGGTCTTCCAGTTTTCGTAAAAGGTAGCCACCCGTTTCAAACCGCCGATTCCCTAGTTCTGTTACGTAACGAGATTGTTCATAACGTGCCTTGGGGAATAGAACTTTTGGAAGGAAAACGTATTTGCAAACAATCAAAGTTAGAAGCTAGACTCCAAACGGTGATCAGGAAATGTCCTTATGAAGGGCTTAAAATTTACTTTCCAGAAAATTGCCTTCATCAGGCCTGTGCAGAATGGGCGAGCAAAACCAGTCAGGAGTTCGTGGACGATTTTCTACTTCGTACAGGTTCCAACACCAAAGTTTACGTCTCAGGTGGAATATTTCGGATGTAAACTGAGACAGACCTTAACAATTACGTCAGGCCTAGATGCAGTATCGGGTTTTGGCTACCCAAACTCAGCATGAGAGTTAGCCCTATTAAATAGATTACATGCACACCACCGCTTTTACCGATTCCTCTTTGCGTGTCCAACGTACTTTGCGACAGCCGCCAGAGCCGCGCACGGTAAATGCTTCAGCCCGAGGCGGTCACTCGAGGCGAGCTGCAGCCATTGCGCAACCCCAACGACGCAGATGGTTTTATGTTCGATTGCTTCATAAGTCCCTCTTTCGAATAAATGTTGTTAGCAACAAATAAATGTTTGCAACAATGAGATTTTTGGCGTTATTATAACTATTGTTATAACTTTAATCCAAGGCGACACATGCATACGCTTAAACTCACGCAAATTGGTAATTCAGTCGGCTTGATTTTGCCTAAGGAGGTATTAGCGCGTTTGAAGCTTGAAAAAGGTGATACCGTGTTTTTAACCGATGCGCCAGGGGCGGTGACAATTACACCGCATGATCCAAGTTTTGAGGAACAGCTAGAAATTGGACGTGAATTCATGCGTGAATATCGTGATACTTTTAATGCACTGGCAAAATAGCCATGCGCCAATGGAAGTGGATTGATAAACGACTTTTGGTGATTTTGCATGACGAAAGTTTTGCTTTGCATGGGGGGGCATCAGGTATTCGGGATGATGGTTTGTTAGATTCCGCCTTGAATCGTGCAGTGAATTTAGCCATGTATGATGAGCCTGGCTTTGCAGAACTGGCCGCCTCTTATGGGGTTGGTTTAGCTAAAAATCATGCTTTTATAGATGGCAATAAACGTGTTGCGTTTTTGGCTGTAGGTTTATTTTTAGGTATGAATGGATACAAACTTAAAGCAACACAGGTGGATGCTACGCTCACCGTGTTGGCAGTTGCCAGCGGTGAAATGCTGGAAGCTGACTTTGCTGCTTGGATACGGGAAAATTCAACGAATTGATAATTTTGTGCGCAACATCTCTGCGAATCAAGACATGTTTGCAGCGTTGTTATTGAGTCTGTTTCGGTGGATTACTTATGCAAATCGTGAGAGCAGGTAGTGCCCACCCTTACAATTTACCCGCTGTCCGGCCG
>JBKJYB010000368.1:0-2791 GCA_046716045.1 Nitrosospira sp. | reverse complement strand
AAAGATTCCGCTGGTTTGGGCTTAGATCCACAGTTAGCCTAATTTTACCTGTTCGAGGAGTTGGGTAAGAATAACCAATTTTACATTTTTGGCGGCGGGGGAATATTAGCCTAGTTGCGTCGCAACCGGGTCTCTTTGCTCATTGACGCATCACCTATGCCGGAATGACTGAACGATAGGAGCGGTATGAATCGAGAGTGTAAATATATTGTAATATAATGAATTATAACGGTTTCAAGAATTACTCAGGTTTTGGCTTAGAACCCCAAACTCCAAATTCGTATGAAAAAACTGGGGCGTAACGATCCCTGTCCCTGCGACAGCGGCAAGAAATATAAACACTGTTGCCTGAAGGCCGAAGAAAACAGGGTGACGAAAGATCGTTCCGAGGCGATCCCTCGAGCCATCCAATGGCTCATGGCGATGCACGGGGCGGCTGTGCGCGAAGCGCTCGACCATGGGTTTTTCGGCAGCCTGGATGACGATGAATACGATTTGCTGCCGGA
Source organism: Nitrosospira sp. (assembly GCA_046716045.1). Taxonomy (GTDB): domain Bacteria; phylum Pseudomonadota; class Gammaproteobacteria; order Burkholderiales; family Nitrosomonadaceae; genus Nitrosospira. The sequence continues at coordinate 2,285 of JBKJYB010000368.1, read as the reverse complement.
TCAATATGATGACGCGTATGAAGGCATTATGATCAACGCCATGGAATGGCTGTTGGCGGATGGATTCATGACCGTCAAAGGTCAGGAGCGTCGTGTCGCGGAATTGCTACTTGGCCAGGGCGGTCCTCTCTTCTCCGCGGAGCAGCGGCAATGGATCGAGCTCCTGACCGTCATGCCGCTCAGACTCTACGAAATCGTCGAGGTAATACCAGACGAATGCATGACACTGCGGGACGTTATGCTGCCCGAGCACCCGCCCGTCCTGGTCCGGGAAAAATCCGGATCGCGGCAAGCGCTCAAATTCGATCTCATTGCGGCACGTATCCTGCCAGTGGAAGATCATTTCGAACTGTCCGGCGCCGTGTACTCGTTTCCTCGCCATCGAAGCTGGGACTTGCTGGAAGAACTCAGAGACGAACTGGAAGGCGTCGAGCTGGATTCGCCTCTTGCCAAGGAGATCACCGGCGTCATCATCCCGGACCACTGGCTCAGATTATTTGCAAGTGCCTTTGAAATACCCCAAGTGATCGACCATGTGACGGGAGAATCGCTCCTATTCGTTACCGATCACTACCGTGTTCAGGATTGGGAAGCCCTCGATCAGGCCTTGTCCAGCGAAGTGGATATCGAAGGCAGTCGCGAAGAGGGCTGGAGCCGCATTTTTGAAGGAGGGGATGGTCTGATGCGCACCAGCCTCAGCATTGATGCGGGCAAACGCCCAGATCGGATCAAAGTGTCTTATCGCACCCAAAAGTATGCGGACGAAGGGCGGCCTTGGTTTGAAGCGGTTGCAGGCGCAGCCGTTATATTTGTCAGCCGGGAAATCTCCGATCCCAAAGGAATGCTCGCTAATTGGCAGCCCAATGAGGCCAGGGAAACGCCGGTTCCGGCGCTACCGCCGCCAGAGATGCTGACCGAACTGATCGAGACGAGAATTCGGCAACTTTATGTGGACTGGGCTGACAAACCATTACCGATATTGGACGATAAAACGCCGCGGAAGGCGATTCAAACGCCGGAAGGACTGAAACAGGTGAAATTTCTGCTGCATACCTACGAACACGGCGAAGCTCAGCAGGCCCAGGTTCAGCACCGCGCTCCGGTTTCCTATGACTTTCTCTGGCAGTCGCTGGGGATAACGCCGTAGTAAACCGTCGCCAGCACCCGGCCGGCAAACGCTGGCGGGACAGCCCGTCTAACCAGGCCCGGAGAATGAAAAAGGTAAATCTTCGCCAGTCAATCTGTCCAGTCTTCGACAGGCAGGCCGGCTACCTGACCAAAAGCCCGATCATTTGTCACCAGTACCGCGCCCACGCTCAGCGCGTGCGCGGCAATCAGCAGATCAAGCGGCGCAAGTATCCTGCCTTGACGCTCCAAATCAGCCCGCAGAGGTCCATAGTGCTCCGCAATGGCACTGTCCCAGGGCAGTACATCGACGCGCCGCAGGAGTTCCCGCACGGCGAGGTGGAGCCGTTTGGCGTCTGGCCGCTTCGCCAAGCCAAAAAGCAGTTCGCCTTTGGTGATAGCCGAGACGCAAAGGAATGCCATTGGCGTGGACACCAAGTGCCGGGAGATGGCTGGATGCTCCTTGATCAAGTGGCTCACCGTATTGGTGTCGAGCATGTACCGCTTCATTCACTCCATCCCTCGAAAGGGTCACGATCTTGCGTTCCCTGGTTGCGCTCCTTCTCGTCCAGGAAATCGGCCGGCACATCGGCACCCTTGAGCGCGGAGAAGAAATCATCCCAGGTCGCTGGCTTGCGCGACAATATTATGTCGCCTGTTTCCGTATCCCGCCGGATGAAAACTTCCTTGGTATCGAACCGATAGGCGGCCGGCAGGCGTACCGCCTGGCTGCGGCCGTTGATGAACAATTTGGCTACTTGGCTCATGGCATCCTCTTGCACTGTAGATATCAAAGTATATGCCTGATGATGGAATATATCAAGGCATATGCTTGATTGTGTCGCACAGATGCCTGATTGCCGATAAGTCTTTGCTCTCACGCTAATACTTCTGCTTCTGCCTTGGTGGGCGCGGCACCGGATAATACATATTATTTTGAAAAGGCGTTAATGACGGATATTTTTACACTTGCCTCATAAGGCGCGTCACAGTACAAGAAAAAATTCGTGTAAATGACTGTTATCCAATAATGTTTAATTTAGTGGGAAGCTTCTGGCACGAGTTATGCATGCAGGTAAAGCGGGGGACAGTACTCTCCCTACAAGGGGGCCGGCCTGGTGACGGTGATCCCGCACCGGGCCTTTATCTTTGTTCTGGCC
>JBKJYB010000367.1:0-2636 GCA_046716045.1 Nitrosospira sp. | reverse complement strand
CGCCATTGAGTATGCTGCGAATCGCGTTAATCGGAGAAGCGAGGGTGACGCCGCGGTTGCCTGCCAGCGCCGGATAAACGCCGGGCGCACCTTGCCCGAAGCTTCCATGGCAATCCTGACAATATGTTTCGTAAATCTCGCCGCCTCGCTGAAGCTGTCTATCCACCTCATCGGTAAGCTCAGGAGCTATTCCTCGGGAATGTGGAGCGCTCTCAGGCAATGATTTGAGATAGACAGCCATGGCGCGCGCATCATTCTGCGTCAGATACTGAAGGCTTTGGCTGACGACATCGGCCATCGGCCCTGTTGCGACTGCCCGGGATGACAAGCCTGTCGTGAGTAGGTGAACGATATCCTCGATCGGCCAGTCCGAGGTGCTGCCCTCCTGGAGAGAGGTCAGGGAAGGCGCATACCAGTTCGAGCCCATGAGTTGTCCCCCTCCCAATATATTGCCTTGGCTTGCGCCCAGTGGATTTCGTGTTGTGTGGCAAGCATTGCAATGTCCGAGTCCCTGCACGAGATAAGCGCCACGGTTCCATTCATCGCTCTTTGCGGCCTTGGGCTGATAAACGCCCTGCTCGAAGTAAAGGGCACGCCAGACATACAGGAGCGGGCGGAGGTTAAAGGGGAAACTGATCCGGCCTGGCGGGTTGCGTTGCGCAATGGGTGGAAGCGACTGTAGATAGGCAAAGATCGCATTGGCGTCCTCGCGCGTGACTTTCGTGTAATCCGTATATGGAAATGCGGGGTATAAGGGGCTGCCATCGCGTCCTTTGCCATCATGCAATGCCCGCCAGAAGTCCTGTTCACTCCAGCGCCCGATACCGGTTTCCGGATCGGGCGTGATATTGGGTGTGATGAATGTTCCGATGGACGTGGGAAGGATGTGTCCCCCCGCGTAAGGCTCTCCACCTTGCGCGGTATGGCATCCCATGCAATTACCGGCTTGCGCGAGATAGGCGCCTCGTGTCGCTTGTGCTTGCTGTGCCTGCTGTTTTGCGCCACCGTCTGTCTTTCCCGCTGGCGATTCGTCCCTGGGAATGGGGGGTGAACCTGCGGGTGCCAGGAATACGCCCAGACCCACGAGCGCGGCAAACGCAGCCGCGATGACAATGGGCTTCATTGGTGTGCCCCAGCGTGCGGGATAATGGTGCCGCAACGCCTGGCCAGTTCGGCGGATAGCGCCGCCGCGGGTGCCGGGTGCCTTGCACCGGGTTCCAACACCGGTTGCGCGGCGAGCCACGCCGCAATGGCGCCTGCCTCGTCGGTGGTGAGCTGTTGTGCGATTTCCGACATGCAGTCCGGAGTCTGTCCCCGCATCAAACCGCCATTCTGCCAGTTGCCGAACTGGGCGATGATGTAGACGCGTGGCAGACCCAGCAGCCCGGGGATAAAAGGCGCGGTTCCCATCAAATCCTTGCCGTGGCATTCAACGCAGGCGGGAATTTTCCGGGCGGGATCTCCCAGGGTGATAAGTCTGCGGGCAAGCTTGATTTCAGCTGGCGAGGAAGCCAGTGGCTCGGGCGGGGGAAAAGCCTGTTTCAGTGAAGCGAAATAGGCAGCCATGTCCCGCAGGTATTGATCGGGCAAGTTCTCCAGTAGTAATCCCATGGGCCGGTAATGACGCCGGCCGTCCCGGAAATTGCGTAACTGATTGAAAAGGTAGCCTTCCGGTTTTCCCGCGATGCGCGGATAATACGCATCGCGTCCCTCCTTGTCCTCAAGACCGTGGCAGGCAATGCAGGCTTTTACCCGCTCCGCCATCGTGTCGGGTGCGTCAACCGGGGGAATATCGGCGGCGATAGCGGGTCCGGTGAGAAACAAAAAAGCGATCAGGACAAGTCGTGTCATTACATTCCCTACCAGTTCGTATTTATCAGGCGCACGGTAGCAGCGGGTAGCCAGCCTGAAATACCATGTTTTGCCGCCACCGCTACCGAGCGAATTTCCGTACCACCGCCATCAGTTCATCAATTGCCTCGTCGCCTTTACCCGATTTGATGGCGCCCTGCATGCAGCCGTGGGTATGATTCTTCAATAACAGCATGGCAACGGCGTCAAGCGCGGATTGCAGCGCGGAGACCTGATTCAGGATGTCAACGCAATAACGATCTTCCGATATCATTTTGTTGACACCGCGTACCTGACCCTCGATGCGATTGAGGCGCTTCATCAGGGCCTCCTTGTCAGGCTGCACCACCATCTGCGGCGCGTGGCACGGTTCCTTTCCAGGAGACGGTTTTTTAGTTGACGACTTCAAAACCGGCCTCCTTGATAGCGTCCTTGAACTGGGGAGTGTTGGCTGCGGTCGCGTCGTACTGGATCGTGACCTGTTTCTGTTCAAGAGAAACATCCGCCCCATTCACGCCAGGGATTTTCTCCAACACGTTCTTCACACTGTTGACACAACCCATGCAGGTCATTCCCTTGATTTTTATGATTTCTGTTTGCATCTCATGACTCCTTTTGGTTAAGTTGAATGAATCCTTCACTTACGTACCCGCCCGCCACCGTTTCAGCAGCAATGAATTGCTGACCACCGATACCGAGCTCATCGCCATTGCCGCCCCCGCGATTACGGGATTAAGCATTCCTATCGCCGCCAGGGGTATGCCCAGCACGTTATAGATGAAGGC
>JBKJYB010000366.1:0-6221 GCA_046716045.1 Nitrosospira sp. | reverse complement strand
TTACCGGCGTAAAGCCAGTAGCCAGGGGTCCCAAGATCAGGCCGCTGGCCTTGTTCGAGGCCCACTATGTCGCAATAGAACGCTTTGAGTTCATCCATGAGCTCACGTGGAGCGCGCAGGTTGAAATGATTGAAACCAATCGTGGCCATAGGGATTTCCGATAGTTGACGCCTAAGACGGGTAAGTCATTCCTTATTATGCATATGAACCATCCGGGCTAGCTTGATGCTCATGTAGGTCGGGTTAGCGTAGCGTAACCCGACAATCCAATTCCAGCTCCAATCCATCCATTAGTCATGCTGGTCTGTTTTTCGTTGGCCTTATCGTCGGGTTACGCTGCGCTAACCCGACCTACTGCCGGATTTAAGATCATACAAGGATGGGTAAGCGTAGCGTAACCCATCAAAACCTCACACAAAACGGCACATCAAACCAGGACCGGATACCGGAGCGATTGCAGCTCCGTGAAGTGTGCAAGTAACCTAATGATGGGTTGCGCTTTGCTCCGCCCATCCTACGGAACCAGCCAGAGGCATATTCGTTATTCCTTGGCTCCACCGTTTTTCAGCAATTCGGCGGTGTTATGATGTTGCCTGGCTACCGCCCATTTCAGGGCGGTTCCGCCCAACTCATTGCTGATATTGGGATTCGCGCCATTTTTCAGCAGGACCTTGACGGTGTCGGAGTGATTGCCCCTTGCCGCCATCATTAATGCCGTTGTCCCATTGTCCGATGTCGAGTCGATCGGCACGCCTCCATCCAATAGTAACTGGACAATTTTCGGGTGTCCGCCGGTCGCCGCATAAAGCAAGGGATTCCAGCCCGCATGTTTGATCTCGGCCCCTTTGATATATAGTTTCTCCACGATATCGTGAGGGCCATTGTAGCTGGCGAGCATGATGGCGGTTTCACCGTATTTGTTGCGCAGATTGAGCTTGGCGCCGGCGTCGATCAAAAGATCAACCAGTTTGGCATTTTTATGCCGGACGGCGACCATCAATAGCGTATTCCCCCGTTCATCCGGCGTGTTGGGATCGGCGCCCTGGGCCAGCAGCTTTGCCACGTCCGCGGTATGATCATTTTCCACCGCCGCGCGCAATTCTTCATAGACCCCCGCCGCGGCAATCGACGGCTGGCACAAACTGGCGGCAAGCAGAACGCAAACCAGGGAAAAGGATTTTCTTGACGCGTTAATCATTCAGGCGGCCTTGAAAAGGTTGAAAAAATTAGCTGTCGTGACGGCGGCGACTTCATTCACGCTGATGTTGCGCAATACCGCTATTTCTTCCGCAACGTGCCGTACAAAGGCGGGTTGATTCATCTTGCCGCGATGAGGTACGGGAGCGAGATAAGGCGAATCGGTTTCTATCAGCATTCTTTCCAGTTTGATCTTTTTGGCGACATCCTTGAGCGCAAGTGCATTCTTGAAAGTGACAATGCCCGAAAAAGAAATATAGAAATTCATTTCCATCGCTTGTTGCGCCACTTCCCAGCTTTCCGTAAAGCAATGCATCACCCCGCCGACGCTATCCGCGCCCTCCTCCGCCATGATGCGCAGCGTATCCGCCGCGGCTTCGCGGGTGTGTATGATGAGCGGCTTGCCGCATTGGCGCGCCGCGCGAATGTGCTGGCGGAAGCGTTCCCGCTGCCACTCCAGATCGCCTTTCAGGCGAAAGTAATCCAGTCCGGTTTCACCGATGGCGATGACTTTGGGGTGATTAGCCAGAAACGCCAGTTGCGCCGCTCGCGGCTCGGCCAGGTTTTCATAATCGGGATGAACGCCGACAGAGGCAAACAGGTTGGAATGGGTTTCCGCCAGCGCAAGCACGCGGGGAAAGTCTTCCAGATTAACGCTCACGCAAAGGGCGTGACTGACATTATTGTCCCGCATTTTATCCAACAGCTCGTTGAGGTTGCTGGCAAGATCCGGAAAATCGAGATGGCAGTGGGAATCAACAAACATGGTTCACCATAAGCAAATGTCGCAAGTATCGAATAGTACCGGGTAGCTGACGCATTTCCCCTTAGGCAATATATCCCTCAATCAATGCGCCTGCTTCGGGCGGGAGATGCGGGAGCAATCGATATCACGTAGGAAAACAGCATTTCCTCCAGAAATAACCTGGGGTTAAGCGGATGGTGCGCCAGCCGTTGTGTTGCATTCAAGGTGCGCAAATAAGCCGCCAGTGCGCGTGGATCGATCTCCGATGCCAGTGATTTTATGGTGGCAAGCATATTCAGATGGTAGCGGATTTTTCCGGTGGTGCAAAAACTCATCAAATCATAGCACCATTTCTGCAACCAGTTGACCAGTGTGGGCAAATCCAGCTTTTGCATTTCCTCAGCCAGCACGATCGGGTTAAAGTTGCCCGGCACGCTGATTTGCCTGATGAACGCCTCATGCCGCGCAAGATAATCGTCGTTGTTGAATTCCAGCGCGGCCAGCGGTGCGTAACCCGCGGAAGCAAGACACGCCGCGGGGTCTTTGACCCCCTGCTGTTCAAGCCAGGTAGCCGCGGTAGCAGGGTCAGGTGCTGGCATGGGGATTTGACGGCATCGGCTGCGCAGGGTCGGCAGCAAATGCTGCGCATGGTGCGTCACCAGAATGAATAAGGTCAGCGGCGGCGGCTCCTCCAGATTCTTCAGCAAGGCATTGGCGGCGGCAGGGTTCATTGTTTCCGCCGGGTGAAAAAGAATAACTTTGTAACCGTTCTGGTGGCTGGATATATTAATGAAATCGGCAACGTCACGGACTTGCACAACGCTGATTTGTTTGCTGGGTTTTTTCCTGGACTTCGCACTGCCGGACTCCCCGGCGGAGGCTGCCAGGGATTCCATTTCAGCACCTGTCTCCCCGTCGGCGCCGTCCTCACCTGAACCGCCATCGGACGATCCCGCCATTGCCGTCATCGCTTCAGGTTCTATCAGGCGAAAATCCGGGTGGCTTCCCTGTTCAAACCATCTGCAGCTTTGGCAGTTTCCGCACGCATACCCTTCAATCGACGGGTTTTCACATAGCCAGAATTTTGCCAGCTGGCGTCCGAATACAAGCTTGCCGATACCTTGCCTGCCCCTTAGCAACAAGGCATGGCCCAAGGACGCGCTGTCTTGCGTCAATATCCGCCATGTCTCTTTTTGCCATGAGTAAATATTATTCATCAACAAATGGTTGAAATGATTTTATCAAGTGATTTCTTAACTTCTTCCAAAGGCCGGTTTGCGTCTATCACGCTTATGCGCCGGGGAAATTTATGCGCCCTTTCCAGATAAGCGTCTCGTACTTTCCGGAAAAATGCATCCTGCTCTTTCTCGAACCGGTCAGCCGGCTTGATGGCACTTATCCGTTGCCTGCCTAATTCGACTGTTACATCGAAATAAAGCGTGAGGTCAGGCTGAAGGTTTCCCTGCACCCATTGCTCCAGATCGTCGAGTTTCTGCGTTGCCAGTCCCCTGCCTCCGCCCTGGTACGCAAAGCTCGCATCGGTGAAGCGGTCTGAAATCACCCAGTCGCCCCGAGCCAGAGCCGGCAGAATAACCTTGTCCAAATGTTCCCGCCGCGCCGCGAACATCAGCAGCGCCTCCGTTTCAGCGTGCATTGTCTCATTATTGTCGAGCAGGAGTTCGCGTAACGTCTCGCCCAGCGGGGTACCCCCCGGTTCGCGTGTCACGACAACCGTTTTTCCCTTGCTCCGCAGAACATTTTCGAGCCAGCCGAGGTGGGTGCTTTTGCCCGCGCCGTCTATGCCTTCGAGCGTGATAAATTTACCGGGGATCATATTTGTAACGGGGAAAAACTATCGTTCATTGTTATTTGTAACGCAGTTTATCTTATACTCGAAAGCGGCAACAGTCCCGTCTGATTCCGCCGAGATCCAATGTGACGGAAACGACATGACAGCAGATTATAATTGGGAACCTGCGCTGAACAGGTATACCATCATGCATGGGGAACCCTTATCGCCGCCGTAGTGTTGACAAAAGTTCTTTTACAGAAATAAAGTCATTCAGGAGCTTAAGCATGGCTTACAACATTAGAAGCTCATTGGCCCCGTACATCGGTTTGATGGTGCTGGCGCTATTTATATCCGGCATCTACCTGTCCTCCGCTTATGCCGGGCGCGCGGAACCGCATCCGGCGGCAGGGGATGCGTCCGAGTTATCCTCACGCCCTGTCAGCAAACCCATGACGGATTTCGAGAAGATGGAACTGCACTACCGGCGTTACAGTACCGCCGCCAATAATATGGCTGAGTTGGTCAAGCAACTAAATCAGAAAATTCAGGATGTCTCCCTGGCCGCCAAGACGGCTGAAGCAAAAAGCAGTTCGCATAACAAACGCCTGCTGGAAGAGAAATTACGCCATCTGGAAAGTGCGCGCACATCCGTCAGCCATCAGTACGCGCAACTGCAATCGCAGATGCAGAATGAATATCGTAATTACACCGCCATCAGCGGCAACCTGGCCGCCAAATACGCCCCGGTCAGTGATTCAAAGGCTACACAGGAAACCGTCACGGATTCGAATACCAAGTCCGGGAAGACTAAAGATCCAAAGGCTAAAGACGCAGGGATCAAGGATTCAAAAACTAATGATTTGAAGGCCAGCGAGCCCAAAATCAAAGAACCTCAGACCGAAGGTCTTCGCGCCAACGATCCGCAAATCCTGGACTTGGATACAGCAGAACTCAGGGCGAGACGCGACGCGGCTAAAAACTTGAATTCAGACCAAACTCCAACCCCTGCTTCAGAACCAACTTTAAACCCCGTCCGCTAAATTACTATTTATCCGGCGAGGAGGTACCGCAAATTTCGTCATTCCGGGCTTGACCCGGAATCCAGTCCAAACCAACCATGGCTTGCTTTGAACGCCATAGGATACGAACTTCCGCCAGTATAACGTTCGTACTGTTTGCTCGCCGGATCAATAATATCATCGCGAAATACCCCATACTTCGGCTAGACGCGCATCGCGGCCGCAGTTCCCACGGTAGTACGAATAGCGGACAGGGTTCTTAATATAGTAGTCCTGATGATATTCCTCCGCCGGATAAAACGTGGTGGCGGGCAATATCTCGGTTACGATCGGCTGCGTAAAACGGCCGGAGGCCGCAAGCTCAACCTTGGATGCTTCGGCTTGCCGCTGCTGATCGGCATCGTGATAGAAAATTGCGCTACGATATTGCGAGCCGTCATCGCAGAATTGCCGGTTGGGCGTAAGCGGGTCGATGGTTGGCCAGAATGCCGTCAATAGCTTGGTGAAACTGGTTTTGGCGGGATCAAAACGTACCTGCACCGCTTCAATATGACCGGTTTTACCCGCCGATACCTGTTTGTAGGTTGGGTTGATGGTTGTGCCGCCAAGGTAGCCGGAGGTGGTGGATATCACCCCCGGCAACTTGTCGAAATCCGCTTCGGTGCACCAGAAGCAGCCCCCGGCAAAGGTGGCGATACCCACTGGTGACCCCGAGGGAAGAGTCACCGCGGATTGGCTGTGCGTATCGATGCGTGTGTCAGGTTGTCCGCATGCGGCAAACGTAGCTATCAATAACGCCAGCAGCAACGGCATGCCGCTACGCGCCGAGGAGCGGATAGAGCGTGCGCGGGTATGATGGCGGGTACGATGAACGTGCCCCCCCATCATCAGCTCCTGAGTGCCGGTAGCGGTTCGCCTCTTAGCACAAATCGAAGGGCGAGCCCATTGTTGCACCACCGCTCGCCGCGTGGAAGCGGTCCATCCTTAAACACATGACCCTGATGACCGCCGCAACGCGCGCAATGATATTCAGTGCGCGGCAAAATCATCTTGAAATCGCGCGTGGTGCCCATATGCCCCGCAACGGGCTGCGTAAAACTGGGCCATCCTGTGCCGCTTTCGTATTTATTTGCGCTATCGAATAGCGGCAAGTAGCACGCGGCACAAAGGTAAGTACCTTTGCGATCTTCCCTATTAAGCGCACTGCTCCCCGGTGGCTCGGTATCTTCGTCGAACAGCACCTGGTAGGCTGCGGGCGAAACCAAGCCACGCAATTCTTCATGCGGCTTGTTCAAAGGTTTAATAGTGATCGCACCGGGCGTATTGGGAGCGGTTGTGCTGCGGGAACATGCCGAAATCAGCGGCAGCGCAGCCAGCGTGGCGAGACTTTGAAGTACGGTGCGTCGTTTCATAAGCCCTCCTCACACAGGCCCTCTTGTAGATTTCTCGATTATTATCAGAAACTTTG
>JBKJYB010000365.1:0-4701 GCA_046716045.1 Nitrosospira sp. | reverse complement strand
GGCAGTTATTATTAACCTACTTACCCCGTCAAATTTTTGTTTGGACGGGATCTCAAATCAGGTATTTTTTATAATGACCATCGCTTCCCCCGCTACAGATTCCCCCGAAAGTTTTGCAGCGCTATTTGAAGAAAGCCTCTCCCGCCAGGAAATGCGTGTCGGTGAAGTCATCACCGCCGAGGTCGTCCGTGTTGACTACAATATCGTTGTCGTGAACGCTGGGCTCAAATCGGAAAGCTTTATTCCCGTCGAAGAATTCAAGAATGACAAAGGCGAAATCGAAGTCAAGCCTGGCGATTTCGTCAGCGTCGCCATCGAAGCGCTTGAAGATGGCTATGGCGAGACCCGCCTGTCGCGCGACAAGGCCAAGCGCCTGACGGCCTGGCATGACCTGGAAGCCGCCATGGAAAGTGGCGCTATTGTATGTGGCCTGGTAAGCGGTAAAGTCAAGGGTGGACTAACCGCCATGATTAACGGCATCCGCGCTTTTCTGCCGGGGTCGCTGGTGGATATCCGGCCGGTCAAGGACACCACGCCGTACGAAAACAAGGAAATGGAATTCAAGGTCATCAAACTTGACCGCAAGCGGAACAACGTGGTGGTATCGCGTCGCGCGGTTCTGGAAGAAAGCCAGGGCGCGGATCGCCAGTCACTGCTTGCAAATCTGGCCGAAGGTGCGGTAGTCAAGGGCATTGTCAAGAATATTACCGATTACGGTGCGTTCGTGGACCTGGGCGGTATAGACGGCTTGTTGCACATCACGGATCTCGCATGGCGCCGGGTGAAACATCCTTCCGAAGTCATCAACGTCGGCGATGAAGTAACCGCCAAAGTGCTCAAATTTGATCAGGAGAAAAACCGCGTTTCGCTGGGTATGAAACAGTTGAGCGAAGATCCATGGGTAGGACTCTCCCGGCGCTATCCCCAAAATACCCGCCTATTCGGCAAAGTCAGCAATCTGACGGATTATGGCGCATTTGTTGAAATCGAGCAGGGTATTGAAGGGCTGGTGCACGTGTCTGAGATGGATTGGACCAACAAGAATGTGTATCCGTCCAAGGTGGTGCAACTGGGTGACGAAGTGGAAGTGATGATTCTGGAAATTGACGAGGAACGCAGACGTATTTCGCTCGGTATGAAGCAATGCAAGGTTAACCCCTGGGACGACTTTGCCATGAATCATCAAAAAGGCGACAAGGTGCGAGGGCAAATTAAATCCATTACCGATTTTGGCGTGTTCATCGGGTTGCAGGGTGGCATAGACGGGCTGGTGCATTTATCCGATCTTTCGTGGAATCAGCCTGGCGAAGAAGCGGTACGTAATTACAAGAAAGGCGACGAAGTCGAGGCGATGGTGTTGTCCATTGATGTCGAGCGCGAACGCATTTCACTGGGTATCAAGCAGATGGAAGGTGATCCATTCAACAGCTTTGTCTCGGTGAATGACAAGAACAGCATCGTCAAAGGCACGGTCAAGTCAATTGACGCCAAGGGTGCGGTGATTGCCCTGGAGAATGATGTGGAAGGGTATCTGCGCGCATCGGAAGTGTCGCGTGACCGGGTCGAGGATATTCGCACACACTTGAAGGAAGGCGATGCGGTTGAAGCGATGATTATTAACGTCGATCGCAAGAACCGGGGTATTAATCTTTCCATCAAAGCCAAAGATATGTCGGAGGAATCCGACGCCATGCAGAAGGTTACGAGTGACAGTGCCGCCAATGCCGGAACCACCAGCCTGGGCGCACTGCTTAAAGCCAAGATGGATGTCAAAAATACTGAACAATAGGGATTGCCCATGACAAAGTCTGAATTGATCTCAAGGCTTGCAGCCCGTTATCCGCAGTTGGTGGCGAAGGATGCCGAGCTTGCAGTCAAGGTGATACTTGATGCCATGGCCAAGAGTCTGTCGCAGGGGCAGCGAATTGAAATTCGTGGATTTGGCAGTTTCGATCTGAACTACCGGCCGCCGCGTATCGGACGCAACCCGAAATCCGGGGAGAAAGTGCGCGTTCCGGAGAAATATGTCCCTCATTTTAAAGCAGGGAAAGAAATGCGCGAGCGGGTCGATCGCAAGGACTAAAAAAATCGTAACATATAGATGCGTATAATGGCGGCAGATCGCAAGATCATGCCGCTTTTTTTAGATTTGCGGCGAGGGGAGATTCCAGCTTATATGCCGTATAGTGGATTCGCCAAGCGGACCACGCCACTCATAGTGGTCAAACTGCCGGATTTAGGACTATGCGTTATCTGATAGGGTTCTTCCGCATCGTTCTGTTTCTGTTGCTGCTCGGCTTTGCCGTAAGGAATGTCGAAACGGTAACGCTACATTATTATTTTGGCTACGAATGGCAGGCGCCACTTGTGCTGATAATATTGTTATTTTTGGCGCTTGGAGTGGCAATTGGCGTTCTGTCCTGTCTCGGTACGATATTCCGACAAAGACGAGAGATTGCTACATTCAGGAAAAAGTATCCCATAACGGATGAACACGGATAGCAACCTCACACTCCACCCCGTCCAGCTGCCGGATTTTGGATGAACACAGATAAAAACCGCCTATTCCTGCATCAAACCGCCGGATTTAGATAAAAGGACCAATGGGCCGTATGGGCGATCCTCGCATTATCGTTGCATTGGATTTTCCTGACGCGAAACAGGCGTTAGCCCTTACGGCCAAGCTTGAACCCGGATTGTGCAGGGTTAAGGTAGGCAAGGAGCTTTTTACCGCTGCCGGACCACAGGTGCTGGAAAAAATAATGGATCAAGGTTTTGAAATTTTCCTCGATTTGAAATTTCACGATATTCCCAGCACTGTGGCAAATGCGTGCAAGGCCGCGGCGGGTCTGGGTGTATGGATGATGAACATTCACGCCTTGGGTGGAAGAAAAATGCTATCCGCTGCACGGGAAGCTGTACCGATGGGAGCGGCCAAACTTATCGCCGTGACGCTGCTCACCAGCATGGAACGCAGCGACCTGAACGAAATTGGCCTGAATGGAGATCCGCAGGATGTAGTGCAGCGGCTGGCATTGCTCGCGCGCGATTGCGGACTGGATGGGGTAGTAAGCTCCGCACAGGAAGCCCCGCGGCTCAGGCAAATGATGGGTGGGAACTTTTGTCTGGTCACACCAGGAATACGCCCTACCGATGCTTCCATGGACGAGCAGAAACGGATAACAACGCCCCGTCAGGCGATCGAGAATGGCGCGGATTACCTGGTTATCGGCAGACCTATCACGCGTGCGCCAGACCCGGTATCAATGTTGCAGCGATTGAATAATGAAATTGAGGGAGGGATCGGGTAGTCGGATCATAATACCGCAGGTTACGGGGCTGATTAGCCAAATTACAGTTGCTCAAACCCGGATAATCCATTAGGCGGCTCTCCGAGCCTACCCGAGTGCCGGCTGTCAGTTTACGGCCATTTTTGCCGCCGTTTTTGCCACTGGTGCGGCGTCCATACACCAGGCTATGGACTCTTCCCAATCGGCAAAGCTGTCTTGCAATCTGCCTCGCCATCATCTTGCGGCCTAATGGATCCGGGTTTGATGGGCTCCTCCTTTCTCCAGAAAAGGATCTCGGGGTTGCCTGCCTCCAGTTGTGTAATTTCCCATAGTATCGGATAGTTAGCGGCCGCATATATCATATTGACCCATCATCCCGTTGAGCGTAGAGTTCAATGCAGGAATATTTGAAATTCAAATACTTCAATTTCACGCGTATCCCCATTCACCAACGCCGGAGGACAATACCATGCCCGACTATCACGTCCTTCCCGCACAGCGCCTGACGGGTGCTGTGCGGGTAGCCCGCCCCGTTCCGCCTAAATCTGTAACGCTAACATCACCTGCCCTTGATGTGATGACCGATCTGCGGCAAGTTCCTGTCGCGGTAATCGAATTGCATCAGACGATGGAATCCGCAAATGCATATATGATACAGCGCGGTATACGTTCCCTGCTTGTATTGAATCAGGATCAGATTCTCAGTGGCCTAATCACCGCAACCGATATTCTCGGTGAGAAGCCGCTCCGTTTCATTCAAGAGCGGAGTATGAAGCACAATGAGATCCTGGTGTCCGATATCATGACTCCGCTTGACCGGCTGGAAGCTATTTCCATCGAGGAAATTCAGCACGCCAGAGTCGGCGATGTTGTCACCAGCCTGCTTGATACCGGCCGGCAACATACCCTGGTGATAGAGAACGATGCTGACGGTAAGCCGTCTGTGTGTGGTATTTTTTCATTGACGCAAATCGAGAAACAACTCGGGACTACCATTCCATCCATGGAAGTTGCCAAGACGTTTACGGAAATAGAGACCACGTTGATGCATTAAGCATGAGTTAACGAGCGTCAGGGGCGCCGAGGGTGCGGGCTCACGGTCAAGCGGGGTTGAGATTAGTGGCTGAATTCCGGTTGAGATTCAGTGCTTGCGGCTGTACAGATTTGATTCCGGATTCCGGCGATTGTTAGAGAATTTATGAATAAGTCCCGCGGAGCTCCATGGCGAGTTTCCTGGGTGTCACGATCAGTCCTAAAAACAAGCTTTCGTTCTTATTATGCCTAGTGGGTAAATTCCAGGCTGTTTCAGCTAGACGCGCCGTACGGTTCCGTTCAAATAGATGAGTCCGCCTCTAACCGGCGCTCAATGCACACCCCTAATTTCTTAACGCCGCGTATCGCACTGAGTTTC
>JBKJYB010000364.1:0-3239 GCA_046716045.1 Nitrosospira sp. | reverse complement strand
CTTGCCATTGGATTAATGATAAGCTTTTCCGATGGTCGAGGTCTGCAAGAAGTACGGGATCAGCAATGTGCTGTATTACCAGTGGAAATCCAAGTACTCGGGAGTCTCAGTTAACAAGCTTAGGTGGGTTCGGGAACTGGAGGTTGAGAACAGCTAGCTCAAACGGATGTATGCAATGTCAAGAGCGCGGCAGTATCACGCTTCGTATGTTCTTACACAAAATTTGTAATCTGTGGGTATTTTTAATGACTAATACTAAAAAGCCCGGCATGATTATACCAGTCGGGTTAATGAACATAAAAAGAAAGGAAATTTTCAGGGATGAAGAATTCTGAGGAAAGGGTATATAAAGTGGCCAGCTATGAATCAACATCAGCTGAGAACGCTTCACAAAAAAATGACCTCTGGAAACAAAGAGCAAATTTCTTTACTCAAGTAGCGTTGCTGGCGGTATTGGTGGCCGGTTATTTGCCGTTATCACCTGTGGCGAGCGCAGCGGATTTTAAGGTCCCGAGTGCGCCGAAATGGGCTATTGATGACACCAAATGGATGACTGCCGGCATGGGCTTCCGCGGTTCGGGCATATGGGCGGAAAATCGGGGAACTGACAGTTACAGCAATGATTTCAGCATCGACAACGCTCGTGTGTATTTAAACGGGCAGGTTCATAAATATGTCAAATTCGAAATCAATACTGAATGTTTTTTCTGTAACAACACCGGTTCGGCGGATAACCCCAAGATGTCCTACAATATTCTGGACGCCATAGGGAAGGTCGAGATTAACCGGTTTGTGAACATGTGGGGCGGGCGCATGCTGGTACCCACAGAGCGGGGGGAATTGAGCGGCCCCTTTTTCCAGGCGACTCACGATGCTTTCAAGACACCATTTTTTTCGCAGGACTTCAGTACTAAATTTGGCAGCGGCGGCGCGGGCCGCTATGGCCGTGATGACGGTGGTACTTTCTGGGGCAGCGTCGAACCAGGCTTCATCAAGGGAACGCTGGGCTATGCTGTGGGCGTGTACCGGGGGTTGCAGTCATCCACCACCGTCGGACCCAACCAGGGAAATGATGTGCTGTGGGCCGGACGTTTTACGTACAATTTTCTGAATCCCGAAAAGAATCCGGGCTACTACACCAGCAGTACCTATTTTGGCAAGGCGGGAGACATACTTGCGCTGGCGTTTGGCGCATCGTATCAAAGAAATGGCGCCGGATCATTCGCCAATCGCAGTGATTTCCTTGGCCTGGTCGGCGATCTCTTGTTTGAGAAAGTCATGCCTAAAAATATGGGTGTGTTCACCGTCAATGGAGAATACAAGCAGTTCTACGCCAATTATTCTTCCCAGGCCTTTGCCGATCCAGGCTGTTTTTGCATATTTGATGGAAAATCATGGACTGTTACCGGCCTTTATCTAATACCGGGCAAAGTCGGAATCGGGCAATTCCAGCCCTATGGCCGATTTACCAGTGTTCAGCCTAATAACAGCAGCAAACGCGAGGAAGTCGAGGCGGGTGTGAATTACATCATCGATGGCTTCAATGCGCGAATTTCGGCGTACTATCAGCATGGCGATCTTTACACCAAAGGCTTGAATTATGCGCCGGGTGTGATAGGCGACAAGGTGGATGTTTTCAAACTATCGTTTCAGTTGCAGATGTAATGCTTGAATGGGTGCGGATTGAGAGTGTTCAAGGCGAGATGGGGTGGACACTTATATAGCCTTATGGCCTATAAAGGTTTTGCTCCATCGTAACCGTTCGGCGCAAGAAGGGTAAGAAAAAATAATAAATGTTCATACGTTTCAGGGGGTTGCAAAGCCAGAGCATGACATCTTGCTATTTACATCAGCCAAAATTGCGTGTAATGTGTTTAACAAAAGGGAAGGGGTGCGGCCAATCTCAGGAAACATCCCGCAGTAAAATCGTGAATAACAAATAAAAGAATGTATCCAACCACTCATGCGGACGATCCAGTAATCAGGCGTGACTCCGCCGCCTCGGTTCATCGGCTTTACCCCGCGCCCGCGCAACATTCATCCAACCCGGCGCCAGGCGTACCCTATACGCCAATGCAGGCGCGGTTGTCTCTCGGGTTTGCGGAAGATAATGGTGCTACCCGGTTGGTGGACCGGAGTCACTTCGGTCCGTTGATCGTGCAAAAACCGCTCTATCCTGAAGGTCGTGAGGTTTGCCAGGTGGTCATCGTGCACCCGCCGGGCGGAGTCGTGGGCGGGGATGAACTGGAGATCAACGCCAGGGTTGGGGTGTCGGGGAAGGCGCAAATCACCACTCCCGGCGCAGCCAAATGGTATAAGGCCAATGGCCATGTTTCGCGCCAGAATATAAGGCTTGAGGTCGGCACCGGGGCATCGCTTGAGTGGGTGCCGCAGGAAACCATTTTTTTCGATGATGTGAATGTGGTGCTTGACCATCAGGTTTTGCTGGCGAAGGAAGCGAGCTATATTAGCTGTGAAATTTTATGCTTCGGTCGAACCGCTTCCGGCGAATCATTCACGAAGGGACAGATTATGCAGCGCATTGGCATTCGCCGGGATGACAAGCTGATCTGGTTCGAGCAACTCCGGTTATCAGGTGGCGGTTCGGCTATGGAAAGCTCCCTGATACTCGCCGGCAGCACCGTCTGCGCAACACTGATCGCTGTGGGAAAAGCCGTGCCCGCCACGGTGCTGGATGCGGCGCGCGAGGGCGCGGGTGCCATTGCGAACGGTGCCGGTCATCTCGGTGTTTCGCAGTTGAAACCGGTGGTGGTTGCACGTTACCTTGGGGATTCGAGTGAAACGGCGCGGCGGATCATGCTGCATATCTGGGGCCTGCTTCGTCCGGAGATGCTTGGCCGTCAGGCGATGGTGCCGCGCATGTGGAATACATGATGTCGTTTTACTGAGGTGGCATTCTTGTTTGTGCCGAAAGAAATAAGCGGGCAATGGACGAGTTTTGGGCATTTGCGCGAGATCGATGACATGAAACAACCATTATTTTATTGAGGAGAAGACAATGGACCTTACACCAAGAGAAAAAGACAAGCTTCAGATATTCACCGCTGGGTTAGTGGCAGAACGGCGCAAGGCGCGCGGCCTGCGGCTCAATTATCCGGAAGCGGTTGCGCTGATCACCTGTGCAATGCTGGAGAGCGCGCGCGACGGTCATACTGTCGCGGAACTCATGACGGAAGGCACCCGCATACTGACCCGGGCCGATGTGATGGAAGGGATTC
>JBKJYB010000363.1:0-17538 GCA_046716045.1 Nitrosospira sp. | reverse complement strand
AAAGTCACGGTAAAGATAGATCACGACCCTATTCCCGCACTGGGTTGGCCAAGGATGACTATGCCTTTTCGCCTCAAGGAGCGCGCATTAGCCGACAATGTGAAGGAAGGCGATGCGGTGGAATTCTTCCTAGAAAAATCAGGTTCAGATTACGTCATCGTGAAATTCCGGAAGCAGGTTTCCACAAGGAGTTCGCATTGATCCGCAGCGGAACCATCGCGGCAGTGCTGGCCGCTGTCATGTTTCCAGCGCATGCACAGGTGGGACTTTCAGGTTGGGCGGGCACGGTGGGGCCGGTCCAGTCTATCCCCAAAGTACCTTCAGATGCTTCTGCAATAACAAACACCAATAACTTCTCTGCCTTGTCAGCCTTGATTACGGAAGCCCTGGAGAACAACCCTGAAATTCAGGCCGCGCTACGCGAACGGGACGCCGCCAGTCAGCGGATAGCGCCTGCGGAAGCGCTCGATGATCCGGTACTCGAGGCAGGGGTGATCAACGCGCCGCTGGCATCGTCACCTTTCAACCGCGAGGACATGACCATGAAAATGATTGGTCTATCCCAAAATTTGCCATATCCAGGCAAACGCGGTCTGCGCAGGGACGTCGCCGCCAAGGATGCGGAGGCTATCGGTTACGGTTATCAGGAAACCGTGAACCGCGTCGCGCGCGACATCAAGATTGCCTATTTTGATCTGGGCCTCACGCTTGCCAGGACCGGACTGGTCGAGAAAAACAAGCTGATCCTGGAGCGGTTTTTACAGATTGCCAAAGGACGTTACGAGGCAGGACGGGCAAATCAGGCCGACGTATTGAAAGCGCAGACGCAGGTATCCAGAATGGTGGACGAACTACTCAGGCTCGCGCGTGAGCGGCCGACAATCGAAGCCGAGCTCATTCGCGCGCTTGGCCGCAGCGTACATGTCGCAGCGCCGGTACCGGCGCCGCCCCAATTGCATGAAGAAATCCTGAGCCTGGAATCCTTGCGCGAGACCACCCTGACGCAGCGCCCGCGACTGCTGGCACTGCAAAGTCTCATTGCGCGCAACGAAAAAGCGCTGGATCTGGCGCGTAGAAATTATTACCCCGACTTTAGCGCACGTTTGTCGTACGGCCAGCGCGACAACATGCTGGACGGTACCAAGCGTGACGATATGGTGAGCCTGACCATGGCGATCAACCTGCCGGTATGGCGCGAGAACAAGCTCACGCCTCGTGTCGCGGAAGCCCTCGCGCTGCGGGATCAGGTCCAGAGCCTGTACCAGGCGCAGCGCAATGAAATAACCGCCAATCTACGCCAGCAGATGGCGACGGTTGAACAAAGTCTCAAATCGGCACAGTTGTACCAGACCACTATCCTGCCTCAGGCCCAGCTTACGGTTGAATCGGCATTATCTGCTTACCGCGTCAATCGAGTCGACTTTCTGACGCTGCTCGACAGCCAGATGACCGTGTTCAACTCCGAGATCAGCCTGGTAACAGCCATGGCCAGCTATAACAAGGCGTTTGCGGAAATCGATCTGCTCATCGGCAAACCACCGTCACCAATCAGCCTGCCCATACCAGCGGAGCCTCAATGAAGCCCATCGCAAAATTGATAGTGGTTATCGTCTTGGCCGCAACCGTCCTGGCGGCGGGGTACTGGTGGGGCAGCGCCAAACTGATAACCTCTGCGCCTAACCTATCCGAGACATCGACGCCACAGGGCAAGATTCTCTATTACCGCAACCCGATGGGACAACCGGACACCTCGCCGGTGCCGAAGAAGGACCCCATGGGCATGGATTACCTCCCGGTTTACGAGGGTGAAGAACCCCCATCTGATAATTCCGTAGTGAAGATCAGTACCGAAAAAGTGCAAAAGCTGGGGGTGCGAACCGAAGCTGCCGCGCTGCGCGAACTCATCCGCACCGTCAGGGCGGTGGCGACGGTACAGCCGAACGAGCGTCTACTGTATACAGTTACGCCCAAGTTCGAGGGCTGGATCCAGCAACTCTATGTCAATACTACCGGCCAGGTGGTAAAGAAAGGCGACGCGTTGATGGATGTGTATAGCCCCGACCTGATCACGGCGCAGCAGGAATTTCTCATTGCTACAAAAGGCGTGCAGATGGTCGCGGACGGAAGCCCGGACGTCCGGGCAGAAATGCAGCAGCTGGTTGAAAGCACTTTTCAGAGGTTGCGCAACTGGGACATATCGGAAATTGAACTGCAGCGTCTGCAGCGGGAAGGTAAGGTCAGGCAGTACATCACGTTCCGTTCCAAGGCGAATGGCGTCGTGTTGGAAAAGCCCTCGATTGAGGGGAAACGGTTCATGCCCGGAGAGGTGCTGTATCAGATTGCAGATCTATCCACCGTATGGGTGCTGGCGGACGTGTTCGAACAGGATCTCGGCATGGTGCATCCGGGCCAGATGGCCACGATCAGGGTGGACGCGTATCCGGACAGGGTATTCAACGGTGAGGTAGCGTTTATCTACCCCAAAGTGACACCGGAGACCCGCACTGCCATCGTGCGCATCAAGCTCCCCAATCCCGAGGGCCTGCTCAAACCTGCCATGTACGCGAGAGTAGAGTTCGCTTCGTTCCACAGCAAAGATAAAGTACTCACCGTGCCCGATTCGTCGGTGCTCGATACCGGCACGCGGCGGCTGGTACTGGTGGATCTCGGCGAAGGCCTATTCGAGCCGCGGACGGTCAAACTCGGCATGCACGCCGATGGTTACGCCGAAGTGCTAGGGGGGCTGAAGGCCGGGGAAATGGTTGTGGTTAAAGCGAATTTTCTGATCGATGCGGAAAGTAACCTCAAGGCGGCGCTGGGCAGTTTCGGCCATAGCACCCATGGTTCCAAGTCGGGTAAAAAGGAGCAGGTCAAGCCCGGCACGTCTGCCGCACCCGGGCTTTCAAATCACCATGGGAAGGGAAGCATAGAAGCAATCGATGTGGCCCATGCGACGGTAACGCTTGCCCATGGCCCGATTGCCAGCCTCCAGTGGCCCGCGATGATCATGGATTTCCGGGTCATAGACCCGACATTGCTTGGATCGTTGAAACCCGGCCAGAAGGTCGACTTCGAGATAATCGAGAAATCGGCCGGCGAGTATGTCATCGTGCGCATCGAACCCATAGACGCCAACCCTGTTGCCAGCGGCCACGGAGGCCATTGACATGCTCGATAAAATCATAGAATGGTCGGTACGGCATGTCTTCCTGGTGCTGCTGGGAACATTCTTCGTTGTGATCTGGGGCGTGTATTCGGTGTGGAAGACGCCGATCGACGCAATTCCGGATCTATCCGACGTCCAGGTCATCGTCTATACGGAATATCCCGGGCAGGCGCCGCAAGTGGTCGAGGACCAGGTCACCTATCCGCTCACCACCGCCATGCTGAGCGTGCCCAAATCCAAGGTGGTGCGCGGACTATCCAATTTTGGGGTGTCGTTCGTGTACGTCATCTTCGAGGATGGCACCGACATCTACTGGGCGCGCTCGCGGGTACTGGAATACTTGAGCTTTGTGTCGAACCGGCTGCCGAGGAATGTCAGGCCTGCGCTCGGCCCGGACGCAACTGGGGTAGGATGGGTCTACCAATATGTCCTGATCGCCAAGCATCGCACACTCGACGAATTGCGCGCCATCCAGGACTGGTTCCTGCGTTATCAGTTGACCGCGACACATGGCGTATCGGAAGTGGCCAGCGTGGGCGGATTTGTAAGGACCTACCAGGTCACTGTGGATCCCCGGCGCCTCCAGGCTTACGGCATACCGCTCAAGACCGTGTCCGAGGTTATTGCCGCCAGCAATCGCGACGTCGGTGGACGCGTCATCGAGCTGGCGGAGACTGAATATGTGGTACGGGGCAGGGGCTATCTACGTGGCATTGACGATCTGGAGAAGCTCGTGGTCAAAGCCCACGTTGGCATGCCCGTGTTGCTGCGCGACGTGGCACGTGTCGAGCTGGCGCCGGACGAACGGCGCGGTATTGCCGAACTCAACGGCGAAGGGGAGGTCGTCGGCGGCATTGCGCTGGCGCGACATGGGCAGAATGCCCTCGACGTCATCCACAACCTCGAAACAAAAATCAGTGAGATCATATCGGGCCTGCCGGAAGGCGTTTCGATTCAGCCTGTCTATGATCGCTCCGAGCTGATTCACCGCGCCATCGCAACGCTGAGCGAAACATTCATTGAGCAGGGCATCATCATTGCACTGGTGTGTATCGCTTTTCTCATGCATGTGCGCAGCGCCCTGGTGGCGATTATCATGCTTCCCATTGGCGTGCTGATCGCTTTCATCGCGATGCAGCTTCTTGGCATCAATTCCAACATCATGAGTCTCGCTGGCATCGCGCTCGCGATTGCCGAGATGACTGATGCGGCCATCGTCATGACCGAGAATGCGCATAAGCATCTCGAGCGGCTTGCTCCCGGCGAATCGCGCACGGAGGCGGTCATCGCAGCATGCAAGGAAATCGGCCCATCGTTGTTCTTCAGCCTGTTGATCATTACGGTGTCGTTCCTGCCGGTGTTCGTACTCGAAGCGCAGGAAGGGCGCATGTTTCACCCACTCGCCTATACGAAGACCTTCGCCATGGCCGGCGCCGCGGTGCTTTCGATCACGCTGGTCCCGGTGCTGATACTGCTATTGATTCGTGGCCGCATTCCCCATGAGGAAAGCAATTTGCTCACCCGTATCATGATCTGGTCCTACCGGCCGGTAATCGGCTGGGTGATGCAACGGAAAGAACTTATCATCGCGGCTGCGCTCGTGGTGCTGGGAGTTACGGTTTATCCGGCGCTCAAGTTGGGAACGGAATTCATGCCGACGTTGAACGAAGGCACGCTGCTTTACATGCCGGTGACGTTGCCGGCCATTTCCGTCACCAAGGCTGCGGAAACCTTGCAAACCCAGGATAAGATTATCAAGAGTTTCCCCGAGGTCGCGTCGGTATTCGGCAAGGCCGGGCGCGCTAATACCGCCACCGACCCGGCGCCGCTGGAAATGACCGAGACAGTCATCAACCTGAAACCGGAAAAAGAGTGGCGCCCCGGCATGACCTTCGACAAGTTGATTGCCGAACTGGACCAGGCGCTGCAGATGCCGGGAATCAGTATTGCCTGGACCATGCCGATCAAGAACAGGACCGATATGCTCGCCACCGGTATTCGCACGCCGGTGGGCATCAAGGTGTTCGGCAAGGATCTGGACGAAATAGAAAACGTCGCCAGGCAGATAGAGACTGTCGTGAAAACCGTGCCGGGAACCAGAAGCGCCTATGCGGAACGCGTTACTGGAGGCTACTACCTCGATATCGAACCCGACCGCATCGAGCTTGCCCGTTATGGGTTGGCGGTGGGCGATCTGCTGGAGGTGATCTCGGTGGCGCTTGGCGGGGAGATTGTGACCACCACGGTGGAGGGCCGTGAGCGCTTCGGCGTTACCGTACGTTATCCGCGCGAGCTGCGCAGTGACCCGCAGGCGATTGCCACGCAGGTGCTGGTGCCGACCATGGGGACAACGATGGTTCCGCTCGGTCAGCTTGCGCGGATCAAGCTGGTCAAGGGCCCGCCCAGTATCCGTACCGAGAATGCGTTGTTGTCCGCGTATATTTTTGTTGACATTCATGACCGTGACCTCGGCAGCTATGTTGCGGATGCACAGCAAGCGGTACGGGAGCAGGTGCAGTTCCCGCCCGGGTACTATGCCACGTGGAGCGGCCAGTTCGAATACATGGAACGCGCAATCGAGAAACTGAAAGTGGTGGTACCGATCACGCTTCTGATCATCTTTGCACTTCTATACCTGAGCTTCAATCGTTTAACCGAGACGCTAGTGGTGATGCTATCGGTGCCGTTCTCCATGGTCGGCGGCGTCTGGCTGATGTATCTGCTCGACTACAACCTGAGCATCGCGGTGGCCATCGGTTTTATCGGTCTCGTCGGCATTGCGGCCGAATCCGGAATGGTGATGCTGGTCTACCTGGATCAGACGATCGAGGCCGTCACTACCAAACGCAATGCAGCCGGCGAGAAGATCACCGTCGAGGATCTTCGCGCCGCGGTGGCACAGGGCGCGGTGTCTCGGATACGTCCCGTGATGATGACGGTTGCCGGAAGCGTGTTGGGCTTGCTTCCGGTCATGCTAAGCAGCGGAACAGGTTCCGAAGTGATAAGGCGCATTGCCGCACCCATGGTGGGAGGCATGATCTCCGCCACTGTGCTGACGCTGATCGTGTTCCCGGCCGCCTATGCACTGGTCAAGGAAATTCCCATCCGGCGCTCACTTAAAACCGGGAAGGCATAAAGACCTCCCTGGAACGAGCCTGCGCAATTAACAAACAGAAAAGGATTCTTTTATTACTCCGAATACAAGGTCGGGCTAGAAAAAAAGACTGAAATAACATTCATGGACGAAATGCCGGCATGAACGCGTGGCATAACCAATCGATAACCGAACTCGCAAGCCTTCTGGCGACCGATGTAGAGCAGGGGCTTGCCGATAAGGAAGTCGCTGCTCGGCTCGCCCGGTATGGGCCAAATAAACTGCGCAAAGGCAAGCACGTCTCGGCCCTTGTCATTCTTGTAAGCCAGTTCAAGAGCCTGGTTATTTGGGTGCTGATCGGCGCAGCTGCTGTTTCCGCAGCACTGGGCGAAACTGCAGACGGCATCGCTATTATTGCCATCGTAATCTTGAACGCAGTGATCGGTTTCATTCAGGAGTATCGTGCTGAAAAGGCGGCCGCCGCATTGGCTGATCTGACAGCGCCTCACTGCCGCGTGCTGCGTGGTGGCCATAGCGCGGTGGTTACCGCTACCGAAATTGTTCCGGGAGATATTCTGCTGCTGGAGGGAGGGGATCTGGTGGCCGCCGATGCTCGCCTGATCCAGACATCTGTTCTTCGTGTCCACGAAGCACCACTCACCGGTGAATCGCAAGCCGTAGGCAAGCTAGCTGCCAGTTTACCTACGGAAACACCTCTGGCTGAGCGAAAGAATATGGTTTTTCTCGGTACCAGCGTGACAGGCGGCTCCGGTCGCGCAGTGGTCGTTAATACCGGCATGGCGACGGAACTCGGCCATATCGCCAAACTGCTGGAGACCGCCGGAAGCGGAGAAACCCCGCTGCAAGCCCAGCTGGAACGAGTAGGGCGCATGCTGTTGCTGGCCTGTTTCAGCATTGTTGCACTGATCTTTGGTCTGGGGTTATTGCGGGGAATAGCGCCATTTGAGCTTTTCCTGAGCACGGTAAGTCTCGCCGTAGCGGCCATTCCCGAGGGGTTGCCCGCGGTGGTGACAATCGCGCTTGCTTTGGGTGTGCAACGCATGGTGCGGCGTAACGCATTGGTGCGGCGCCTCGCCTCGGTTGAAACGCTAGGCCGCGCTCAGGTCATTTGCACGGACAAGACCGGCACCCTGACGATGGGTGAAATGACTGCCCGGAAGTTGATAACGGCGGAGAGTCTGTATCGCATCACCGGTGAAGGTTATTCCACCGAGGGTTCATTCTTTGTCGGCAATGAAGAAATCCCGGCGGCGAAAAGCCCTTCGCTCGTCGCGTTGCTGCGTGCGGCAACCGCTTGCAACGACGCCGAACTAACGCTAATTGATGACCGGCCCATGATAGTGGGTGATCCGACTGAAGGGGCGCTGCTGGTGGCCGCCGCCAAAGGCAACATTACCCGAGGGGCTGTCGAGATTGAAATGCCGCGGCTGGCTGTCGTTCCTTTCGACTCGGCGCGCAAACGCATGACCGTCATCCGGCGGCAGGACAATCATCCCTGGGCATTCGTCAAAGGTGCGCCCGAAGTTATTCTCAGCCGTTGCACCCTGATCCGTACCAACCAAGGAATAAGGGAATTAACGGAGAGCGACCAAACGCGGCTACTCAATGCTAACACGCTACTGGCGGATGAGGCATTGCGCGTGCTTGCCATCGCTGAGCGTTCCCTGGACGGCTTCAGTTTCGGCGAGGGCAGGGTTGTAAACGACACCGAGATCGAGAAGGAGCTTATCTTTTTGGGACTTGCAGGCTTACAGGACCCGCCCCGCGCCGAGGCGAGGGAGGCCGTGGACAAGTGCAAACGGGCCGGCATTAAAACCGTGATGATCACAGGCGATCATCCCGCTACTGCGCGGGCGATAGGGCGTGAACTGGGTATTCTGGGCAAGAGCGACGAAATTCTCGCGGGCATCGAGCTCGACCGGCTGGATGATGAAGCGCTGAAGGAGCGTGTATCAAGGGTTTCCGTGTATGCGCGCGTCACCGCCGAGCACAAGCTTCGCATCGTCCGCGCGTGGAAGGCTCAGGGCGCAGTAGTGGCGATGACCGGAGATGGGGTTAACGATGCGCCCGCGATCAAGGAGGCATCCATTGGTATCGCCATGGGCATTACCGGCACCGAGGTAACCAAGGAGGCGGCGGATATCATCATCACCGATGACAACTTTGCCTCCATTGTCGCTGCCGTGGAAGAGGGACGGGGCATTTATGACAATATCGCCAAAACTTTGGCCTATCTGCTGGGCAGCAGTACCGGCGAATTAATCGTGATGCTGATCGCGGTTCTACTGGGCTGGCCGCTCCCTCTTTTGCCCTTGCACCTTCTGTGGATTAACCTGGTAACAGATGGCTTTGCGGCACTGGCGCTGGCGACCGATCCGATTGACTCCGGCGTGCTGAATCGTCCGCCGCGGCATCCTCAGACGGAGTTAATCAACCGCGATTTAATCAAACTGACCCTGTTCACCGGCTTGCTGACCGCCAGCGTCACGCTCGGTGTATTTGCCTATGAACTCTACATAATAGGCAGCAGCCTTGAACAAGCCCGGGATGCTGCCTTTACCGCCCTGGTGATCGCCGGGCTGCTGCGTGCCATCGGCGCGCGGAGCGAGCAGCATACTGTTTGGCAGATGAGTCTGTTTTCCAATATACGGTTGTTTCTGGTTGTGGCGGTAAGCTTTGCCTTGCAGTTGGCGATACACCACGTTCCGATGTTTCAGACGCTGTTCAAAATCGAGCCGATTACGCTAAGTCAGTGCGTGGGATGGATCGGCATCGGATTTATACCACTGATTGTCCTGGAGCTGAGAAAAGTCATCCGCTATCGCCACATAAAGAAGAGTTGAGCGCAGATGAATGGTGTTGATCTCGACATATAAACGGAGCACGCATGTTAATTGGTGATCAAGTGGACGAGGCGGCAGGGCACTCGGGAGCGCCCTGCCGGCATTGTGGAAAATTGATTGTAAGACGACCGTATACTTCCGCGGGCGACACATTTTGTTCCGAACATTGCTTTCTCAAAACCAGGGATACGTGTGCCAGCCAGGAAGACACATTCACCCTTCTGGCGGAAACGTTGGTGAGCGCCCTGGATCTGCGGGAACACGAGACTGGTTTACACTCCAAGCGCGTCGCCTGCCATACGCTGGTGCTGGCGCGCCGGTTTATCTCCGGACCGGATGAGTTGCGGCAAATTTACTGGGGAGCGCTACTGCATGACATCGGCAAGATTGGCATTCCAGACGCCATTTTATTGAAACCCGGTCCTTTGACAGAGGCTGAGTGGGCCGAATTGCGGACACATCCCGAAAAGGGATACCACCTTATTTCGCAAATACCTGGCATGGGGGAGGCTGCGAATATCATCCTTTGCCACGAGGAACGCTATGATGGTTCAGGTTATCCGAGAGGCTTGAGCGACAATGATATTCCTTTAGGCGCTCGCCTGTTTATGGTGATCGATACCCTGGACGCGATAACCTCCGACCGGCCGTATCGTAAAGGAAATTCTTTTGATGCCGCCAAGGCGGAGATTCTGCGCATGGCGGGAAGCCAGTTTGATCCGAAGGCAGTAGATGCCTTCAGCGCCCAGGAAAAGGTGCTGCGGGAAATGGTCATTGCTAAGTGTTACCGGCCTTTCTCCTTGGAGTGATACAAATGATCCATCTTGCAGAGGCTGATCTTGCCGCCAGCGACGGGCTCACCCATCGAACGCTGGGGTGGCCATGTTCGGTCATTGCGATACAATACTCGGTGACTGCCTCATGCGCGGGCGTGCTGAGTTACTTCCGACTGAGGCAGCCACGCGTCAGAGACTACGAATGAGATTATGAGGCCTTGCTATGTTTAATTTTAACATTCACTTACTAGGAGATACATTATGAAAACACGGGTATTTTTCACGATACTAGCTATCCTCGGTTTATTGGCTTCCTGCGCACAAATGAATCCTCAGCCAATGGATATGACCCAAGCTGCGCAGAAGGCCAGGTCCGGTCCCGATCAGAATGCCTTAGCCAAGCGCTACGAAGACGCCGCGAAAGAAATGCAGGGCAAGGTGCAGGAGCACAAAAAACAGCTTGAAGAATATGAGTACCATAGCTATCTCTATGGTAAACAAGCTCAGAATCTGCAAGCGCATTGCCGAGGTTTGATACGCTATTACGAGCAAGCTGAAAAAGCAAACGCGAGCATGGCTGAAATCCACCGCAAGATGGCTACGGAAATAAAATAACCTGGGCTTTATGAACCTCTGAATAAATTCCACGCGGGCGCGACGGGGGCTTTGCGGGATGGTATGCGCGAATGGGGAGGACTCGAGTGGCCGATTCTCTTCGCGAGAAACCTGACAAAGCAGACCGCCCGCAAAGCACCGTCCCATCCGGGTTGCAGAGCTATTTAGGTAGGGTGGGTAAAGCGTAACGTAACCCACCAAGGTCGCGGCCAACAGTCTATTTAATACCGGGCCATTGCTCATGTTGCGGTGCAGCTAACGCACCTTAGAGAAACACGTCTAGCCGCACGTGGAATTGATGAGCGAGCGACTGGGCGATTTTATTGCTGATTGAGCGATTGCCCCTCAGGATGCCGGAAATACGGCTTTGCGGCACACAATCGCTCAGATTTGTTTGTTTCAGTCCGTGTTGCTCTATCAGGAAACGCAACACCTCATGAGGCTCTGCCTCGGGGATTTGAAAGTTCTCATCCTCGAATGCCTTGACTTGATCAGCCAGATAGTCAAGCACATCGGCCAGAGGATGGTTTTCATTGCCGCGATCTCATCGAGTAGCACGTCAATCGTTGCGCGAGCCTGCGCATAGTCCTCCTTGGTACGAACCGAAGTCACGCCGATAATCTCCTTGCCTTGAATGGCATCCAGGCCCGAAGAATTGCTTGCGGTTCAGGCACCGCCTTATGTGCATAGGCCATCATTTCCTCCGCTTCCATCCATCGCAATCTGTTCGGACTTGTAGCATAGTCACGTAGGGATTGCGGACAACACAATAATTTCGCGGATAACACAACAATTTTCAAAATATTTCCTAATATTAAAAACTGCTCTAATTGAATTATGTTGACGGCGATAATTCACCGGCATTCGATGCCACGGCGTGAGTTTGCGGAAAACTGGAAATGAATCAGGCATGAACCCTACGCATCCATCACACGCTCACGATCACCGGCACGACCACTTGCCGCATGATCACCAGCACACGGATGCCGCACCTCCGGCCTCCACTCAGGCAATGGCGGGAGCCCAATGGACTGTCCCATGCATCCGGAAATCCTACGGATGCGCCGGGCGACTGCCCGATCTACGGCATGGCCCTGGTGCCTATCGCAGGCACAGGCAGGGGTGCTTGATGATTCCGCCAACTCCGAGCTGCGCGATCTTACGCGCCGATTATGGGGCGGCATCGCCTTGGCGCTCCCGCTGGTTGCGCTCGCGATGGCGCCCATGATCGGTATTCATGAGCCATTCTGACTCCAGCCGCATTCACACGGCTGGGTCGAGTTCCTGCTGGGGACACCCGTGGTGGCTGACCGATCCTGCGCAAATTCTGGCTCTCGCTCATGCATCGCGTGCTCAACATGTATACACTGATCGGTCTGGGCGTGGAGTTCGCCTATCTCTTCAGTCTCGCGGCCGTGCTCATGCCTGGCTGGTTTCCGCAGGAGTTCCGCGCGCGAGCTTCGAGCGCCAAGCTTGCAAACAAGGCGTCTGGAAGTGATGGGGTGCGCAAGATGGAATATGGTGGCGATGGATTGACTGCACGACTGGGGGATCTGTCAGCCAGGATAACTGGCGAGGGGCAACAAAAGGCAATTCGATCCAATAGATAATAGTATTTTTCTTTTCAGTTTTATGCTATAAAAAACCAGCCATCTTTTTTTTTGTAGAAATCATCTAAAGGAGGAATAAAGTTTTTCTTTATTTGAGACAAGGATGGGCAGGCAAGCTCCCAGCTATCTTTGCTATGTTTTGATTGACCATATGGAGGTTATTTTGTCATGAAATATATACCAACAACATTTGCAATTAGTGTTCTAGCACTTTTTCTGAGTGCCCCGGTCAGTGCCTCCGAACCTCATACGGCTCAAGCGATCGAGCATGCAGCAATGGCCAAGGCACATGGGGAGGATGGTCATGCACAGGTGCTGCTTAAGCACGCGGAAGAAAGTCTAAAGCATGCTCAAGCTTCAGAAAAACAGCACGCTGAACAACACGCGCATATGACTGAATCTGTCAAACACCTGAAGAAGGCCATTGAACACGCTAAAGCAGGACATGCCGATGTTGCCACCAAACATGTCCAAGAAGCGTTGATGCACATCCGTCAGTCCACTACTGACTAAATAGTGATAAACACGAATACCAATGAGTTGTGGCTCTGTCGCAAAGTTTGTGATTCCACCGAGACTGGGTATCCTCCCCCGAAACCCCTCAATTCGATGTTTTCATCAGCTACGCTGCGGATGATTCAGCAATCGCCGATGCATTGCGAAATGACCTCAAGGAGAACGGCCTGAAGTCCCTCATGGCGGAAAAACCCCCCAATATCCTCATAAAGATTAGGTTAGACGGCGAAATCTATCAGTTCTTCCAGTTAACACTAGGGGTCGTCTCAGAAAACGGATCACAAAATACGCTACGGGTACCCGGATGCAGGGATCCAACGATAAAGCGTTGGAACGGATACCCCAAGGTTCTTAGCCACGTCCCGTGGTGGCACGCCGTTGGTCAGCAGTTTTTTGCAGATTCGATCTTGCTGTCCGGTCATCTGGCGTTTTCGGCCCCCTTGCGGCCTAGCTAGCGGGCGGATTCCAGGCCGGCACGAGCGCGCTCTATTGTCAGTTTCCGCTCCATCGCGGACAGACTGGCCATGACATGGAAGAAGCGGCCTGATGGGGTTCCCGTGTCGATTACATCGGTGAGGCTCTTGAACTGGATATCTTGTTTGTGCAGTTCACCGACCAGATCGACCAAATTTTTGACACTGCGGTCAAGGCGATCCACTTCCACACACACAATAACTTCCAAAAAATTATCCAAACATTGAAAGCTGATCTAATATAAATTATTAGATGGTAAAAGAAAGGGCCTGATACGGCATTGTTGCTCCACATTACTTGCAGATGGACCCCCTGCGCTGAGAGCCCGATTCCATAGGGTGATTTGAGGGAAATTGGAAATGAATGCAGACCTGAACCATTCGCATCTGCCTTACCTCCATGAGCACCATCACGATCACAAGCCAGCGCGTTCTGTACCTACAGCCCCCACGCCGGCAGCAAAGGGAGCCCAATGGACGTGCCCCATGCATCCGGAAATCCTGCGGGATGCACCGGGCGATTGCCCCATCTGCGGCATGGCGCTGGTGCTTATCGCAGGCACAGGCGGGGGTGAACCTGATGATTCCGGCAACTCCGAGCTGCGTGACCTTGCGCGCCGGTTATGGGTCGGCATCGCGCTATCGCTTCCGTTGGTGGTACTCGCGATGGCGCCCATGATTGGTATTCATGAGCCGTTCGGGTTAAAACCGCATTCGCGCGGTTGGATCGAATTCCTGCTGGGGACACCCGTCGTGCTGTGGGTTGGCTGGCCGATCCTGCGCAAATTCTGGCTTTCGCTCGTACATCGCGCACTCAATATGTATACGCTGATCGGGTTGGGAGTGGGGTTCGCCTATCTCTTCAGTCTCGCGGCGGTGCTCATGCCCGGCTGGTTTCCGCAGGAGTTCCGCGCACACGATGGCGCGGTGGGGACTTATTTCGAAGCGGCGGCGGTTATCGTAACGCTGGTGATACTCGGCGACTACCTTCAGACGCGTGCAATGGGCCAGACCAGCCGGGCAATTCAGCAATTGCTGAAGCTTGCGCCCAACCAGGCGTGGCGATTGAGCGACGACGGAACGGAGGAACAAGTGCCGCTTGAGACGGTCGTCGTAGGCAACCGGCTGCGCGTAAAGCCAGGAGAAAAAATTCCTGTCGACGGCACGGTGCTCGAAGGCTCAAGCCGGGTGGACGAATCCATGATTACCGGGGAGCCTGTACCGGTGGCCAAAGCGCCGGGCGACAAGGTCACCGGCGCGACCATGAATAGCAATGGCTCGCTGATTATCCGCGCCGAGCGCGTAGGCGTGGACACACTGCTGGCACGTATCGTCCATATGGTCGGGGAAGCACAGCGCACGCGTGCGCCCATCCAGCGGCTTGCGGATGTCATTGCCGCTTACTTCGTCCAGGCTGTCATCGCCATCGCTATCCTTACCGCGCTCGCATGGTGGTTTCTCGGCCCGGAGCCGAGATTCGCTTATGCATTTCTCAACGCCATTGCCGTCCTCATCATCGCTTGCCCCTGCGCTGTCGGTCTTGCCACACCCATCTCGATGACCGTCGCGATGGGGCAGGGCGCGCGGGTGGGCATCCTGTTCCGCAATGCCGACGCGATCGAGCGTATGCGCGATGTCGATACCGTGGTAGTGGACAAGACCGGCACGCTAACGCTTGGACGCCCCGCGCTGACTGATTTTATCGCCGAGGGGTTTGCGCACGACGAAGCGCTTGCGCTGGTCGCAGGCGTGGAGCAGCTTTCCGAGCACCCGATCGGGCTTGCAATTGTCGAGAGTGCAAAAGCGCGCGGTCTGACACCACGCCCGGCGGAAGCTTTCGATGCGATCAACGGCCTTGGCGTGCAAGCCGATATCGACGGCAAGCGCGTGCTCGTCGGCAGTCGCAGTTTTCTCGCGCAGCATAGGGTTGATACGCAGGGTTGGGAAGCGCGCGCGGAAACATGGCGCGCGGAATCAAAAACAGTGGTGTTCTTCGCCATCGACGGTATTGCCGCCGGTATCGCCGCAGTGGCTGATCCCATCAAGGAAAGTACGCCGGAAGCCATCGCGGCGCTGCGGAATCTGGGCGTGCATATCGTCATGCTCACCGGCGATTCGCGGCGCACAGCCGATGCGGTTGCACGGCAACTGGGCATCGATGAGGTGCTGGCTGAAGTGCTGCCCGAAGACAAGGCTGGTCATGTGAAGCGCCTCCAGGCTGAGGGGCGCACGGTGGCGATGGCGGGTGACGGCATTAATGATGCGCCCGCGCTGGCCCAGGCCGAAGTCGGCATCGCGATGGGCACCGGCACCGACGTGGCGATGGAAAGCGCGGGCGTTACGCTGGTCAAGGGCGATCTGCGCGGCATTGAACGTGCTATCGTGCTATCACGCGCCACCATGCGCAACATCCGGCAGAACCTTGCCTTTGCCTTCGGCTACAATGCGCTTGGCATCCCGCTGGCCGCCGGTGTGCTGTATCCGGCTTTCGGGCTGCTGCTGTCGCCGATGTTCGCCGGTGCCGCCATGGCGATGAGTTCAGTATCCGTTGTCACTAATGCTTTGCGGCTTAATCGCATCAAATTATGAAATACTGTCGTAAATTCCAGCGTATTATTATTACTTCTTCATATCAACCCCATCACGGAGGTACATCATGAAATTCAAAAGCGTCTTCGTAACTCTGGCTGTCCTCGGCTTGTTGGCGTCCTGTGCGCATCTCGATCCCCACCCCATGGACATGTCAAGCGCCGTTCGGAGCGCCAAGACCAAAGCAGACCATAATGCATTGGCCAAGCACTATGAGGACGCGGCACAAAGAATGCAGGCAAAGGCACAAGCACAAAAAAATCAGCTTGCGGAGTATGAGGTACACAGCTATTACTACGGCAGGGTAACTGAAGATTTAAAAGAGCATACCAAAGCATTAGCGCGCCTTTATCAGGAGGCGGCGGACACTAATACGAATATGGCGAAATCCCATCGCCAGATGGCGGAGCAGGCTAAGGAATAATGCTCGGCAAGAAGTTCCGGGATGAACTCTACGGAAGATGGGACCGGATCGACAAAGACGGAACGCTTGCCGCCGCATGACGCCCAACCCTTCTATCGAGCGGACTCTCTCCGGCCTGCGGCCTCTGCGGTCCGCCCATGTCAAACGTTAGGCGCAAACAACAGCTCGTCCCTCAGGAGTGCCATCATGAAACCTAGAATTGACGATACCAAATTTGGTTCCATCACTATAGATGGGTCTGATATCGAACATGATGTTCTCATCCGGCTTTCAGGTGAGATCAAGAAGAGAAAGAAAAAGCTATCCAAGGCAGTGTTCGGTACATCTCATACAATCTCACTCGACGAGGCTGAGCACATATTCGAAAAGGGGGCAGAACGGCTTATCATTGGCTCAGGCCACAATGGCATGGTAACGCTCTCTAAAGAGGCATCGGAGTATTTCAAGAAAGAGGAGATCCGAGTTGATCTCTCACCCACTCCCCAAGCCATTCACCAGTGGAACAAGGCTAAAGGCTCAACCATCGGACTTTTTCATGTTACTTGCTGAGCTCTGGCAATCAAACATAAAGAAAAATGGGGGAAAAATGGGGACAGACGATGGCTTTAGGTAAATTCGCCAGCGTCTAACAGTAAACCGTGGTCTGAGAATCATCTAGCCGGCCTCCCACCGCAGGCTGCGGTGGAGTAAAAAGCAAGACGTCAGATATTACACCGAAAACGAGGAGACCCCATCTTGGGATTTATGCGACATATGGACATAAAAGCCAGCTAGAGCTATAGCATCAAAAGGTACTACCAGGTAATGAAGAGGCGTCCTCATGGCAATATCAATCAAGATCGATGACGAGCTAAAAAGCCGTATTCAGCATTTGGCAGGCGCGCGGCAACGGTCGGCACACTGGATCATGCGTGAAGCAATCCAGCAATATGTCGAACGGGAGGAAGCGCGCGCGAGCTTCAAACAGGAAGCCTTGGCGTCCTGGACCGCATACCAGGAAACCGGGCGGCACTTAACCGGGCAGGAGGTGCGCACCTGGTTGAACACCTGGGGTACTGATGCGGAAACGGATTGCCACGAGTAATTGTCACCGAAAGAGCAGGGCAAGGCTTAAAACATTGCCGCCAATTCCTGGCGGTCAAGAATCCCCACGCAGCCAGACGAGCCGGGCAAACCATTGAGCGGCAATTTGCACTCGTTGAGGCCGCAGTGCTATTCCATAGATCAGAAATACCCCCACGAGCGTGGGGAAGACCAGTTATCAACTTCCTGTCCGGTGTTAACGTCTTACCCCAATCCAAGGTTTAACTGCATCCTTATTTATCAAGTGCGGGCAGTAGTGTCCGGTTAAAAGTCGAACAAATTTAGTTGGTTATTGAGATTGGTCTGTCCGGGAATGTTATCAATGGCT
>JBKJYB010000362.1:0-5121 GCA_046716045.1 Nitrosospira sp. | reverse complement strand
GATGATGGAACAGGCACATTGTTACAAGGGGATGTATTTCGTGCTGATGGGCAGGCTCTCACCTTTGGATGGCATCGGCCCCAGGGAAATTCATCTTGACCGGTTGCTGAAGCGGGTCCAGGACGGGCTGGTGCGGGAAATCGTACTCGCCACCAATTTTACCGTGGAAGGCGAGGCGACTGCCCATTATATCGGCGAGCTTCTGCACGACAAGGGAGTGAAGGTTACCCGGATCGCGCGCGGATTGCCAGTGGGTGGTGAGCTGGAACACGTGGATAGCGGTACATTGGCGCAGGCCGTGATCGAGCGCAGGGAGATTTAACGGCAGGGCGTGAGTATGCGCTTATTTCTATTTTTTTATGAAGCGGGAAGAAATCTTTAACCCAGATAATCCATTAGGACGCGAGAGGATGGTGAGGCAGGTTGCGAGACAGTTTTGTTGGTTGGGAGAAGTCCATAGCTTGGTCTATGGACGCCGAGCAAGCGGCGAAAATGGCCGCAAACTGACCGCCAGCACTCGGGTAGGCTCGGAGAGCCGCCTAATGGATCATCTGGGTTTAATAGTTTTAAAGGTGAGCTATAGATGAAAGCCAGGCCGATCAGGCCGATAAAGAAAAAGGGTTCTGCGTCCGCTGGCGCTGATGCCAGCTCCGTGCCAGCATCGGCATTCCTGCCAGTTACGCATAAACTCCACAAGCTGCTGGCACAGGCGGGGCTGGGGTCGCGGCGCGAGATGGAAGAGCTGATTGCCGCCGGCGGGGCGACTATTAATGGAAAAGTGGCGGGAATCGGTGATCGGGCCGGACCTGATGACATCATACGGGTGGGGAAGCGCACCATTCACTTCAAATCCGATGACCGCCTGCCCAGGGTTGTGCTTTACCATAAACCGGAGGGAGAAATTGTCAGTCATGATGATCCCGAGGGCCGACCGTCAGTATTCGATAAGCTGCCGCAATTGCGATCGTCTAAATGGATATCCATCGGCAGGCTTGACTACAATACCAGCGGGTTACTGATTTTTACGACCGACGGAGAATTGGCCAACCGGTTGATGCATCCCCGGTTCGAAGTCGAACGCGAATATGCGGTACGGATCATGGGGCGCCTGACTCCGGAAGTGACGGCATTGTTGACCACAGGCGTTGAACTGGAAGATGGCCCGGCGAAATTCGATCACTTGTCGGATCAGGGGGGCGAGGGATCTAACCACTGGTACCGAGTGATATTGAAGGAAGGCAGGAATCGTGAAGTGCGCCGCATGTTTGAGACGGTGGGAATGACGGTGAGTCGCCTGATGCGGGTGCGCTTTGGCCCCATTAATTTGCCGCCGCGCCTGAAACGCGGAAAATGGCTGGAGTTGGATGAGACCGAGACAAGGCGTCTGCTGGCGCTGGTGGCTTAGTTATCCGGCGAGAAAATGCCATGAATTTCGTTATTCCGGGCTTGACCCCGAATCCAGGCAAAATCAACAACGGCGTGCGTTGAACGTCCACTGGATACCGGCTTCCACAGGTATGACGTTTGTACTGTTTACTCGTCGGATCAAGTGAGTATACGCTAACCCAAGGTAGCTATTGGGGAAGCTGATCGCGTTTCAGCAGGAACACAAACTCATCGCCCGCACTGGTTTCAAGCCAGGTGAAAGGGGTCTCGTGAAATTCCTGTTCCAACGCATCCCGGTTATGGCCAATTTCGACGATCAGCATGCCCTGATCGGTTAAATGGTCAGTTGCTTCGCGCAGTATTGCCCGGGTCGCATCCAGGCCGTCTTCGCCGCTTGCCAGGGCAGTGCGCGGCTCATGCCGATACTCTTCGGGAAGCGCCGACATCGATCCAGCGCTGACATAAGGCGGATTGCTGATAATGAGATCGTAGCGGCGCCCCCCCAATCCGGCAAACAAGTCAGATTGCATAAGGCTGACACTATGCTCCAGGTTGTAATCCGTTACGTTCTTCTGAGCGACTTGCAGCGCCTCATGTGAAATATCCGTGGCATCTATGGCGGCATTTCTAAAAGCGTGCGCAAGCAATACCGCAAGGCATCCCGATCCAGTGCAGAGATCCAGCGCGGAATGAATTTCATCGGGGTTTTCTATCCATGGCGCAAGTTGCTCTCGCAGCAGTTCGGCAATGAAGGAGCGCGGTACGATCACGCGCTCATCCACGTAAAAACTGAAATCTCCCAGCCAGGCTTCGTTGGTGAGATAAGCGGCAGGAATTTTTTCTACCGCGCGGCGCTCGATTACCTGCAATACCTGTTCCAGTTCCGCTATGGTGAGGCGCGCATCAAGAAACGGTTCCAGCCGGTCGAGTGGAAGATGGAGGGTATGGAGAATGAGATAAGCTGCCTCGTCGTACGCCGAGGCTGAGCCATGACCAAAAAAAAGACCGGCTTCGTTAAAGCGGCTTACCGCGAAGCGCAACAGATCGCGTAGCGTTTGGAGTTGGTTCTTGGCTTCGATGTACATAAGGACACCTTCACTTTCAGATTGCTACGATTCAGGTGCCAGGAGTCTCTAAATAAGTCCACAAGTTTGTCAGCTCATTTGCCAACTCATCCACCAACTGAGCACTCTACGGAGGATTTATTCAGAAATTTCCTGTTATCTCAGCAACAAATGCTCCAGCGTCCGCCGGTAAATTTCCGGTAACTGTTCTAAATCCTTTACTTCCACATATTCATTCAGTTTGTGAATGGTGGCATTACGCGGCCCCATCTCCACCACTTGCGGGCAGATATCGGCGATGAAACGCCCATCGGAGGTGCCCCCGGAAGTGGAAAGTTCCGGCTCGATTCCCACAACGGTTCTGATCGCGTGGCTGATCGCGTCCACCAGGTTGCCCCTGGGCGTGAGGTAGGGCTTACCGGAAAACTCCCATCGCAGGTCGTAATCGAAATCTTGCCGATTGAGGATTTCATGCACTCTGGCTTTTAACGATTCGACCGTGCTGGCGGTGGAGAAACGAAAATTGAACAGCATCGTAACTTCGCCAGGGATCACGTTGGTAGCGCCGGTGCCGCCATTGATATTGGAAATCTGCCAGGTGGTGGGTGGAAAATATTCGTCGCCTTCATCCCATTGGGTTTGCGTCAGTTCGGCGATGGCGGGCGCGGCGACGTGGATAGGATTCTTTGCCAGATGAGGATAAGCGATATGGCCTTGAATACCCTTCACAGTCAGCGTGCCGGACAGGGAGCCGCGTCTGCCATTCTTGATCGTATCACCCAGGTTGTTAACACAAGTGGGCTCGCCAACGATGCAGTAATCGATCAACTCATTGCGCGTCTTGAGCGCTTCCACTACTCTGACGGTGCCGTCTATGGCGACGCCCTCTTCGTCCGATGTGATAAGCAGCGCAATCGAGCCGCCATGGTTGGGATGTTCAGCGACAAACGCTTCAATCGCGGTAACGAACGCCGCCAACGATCCCTTCATGTCGGCCGCACCCCGGCCGTACAGCTTGCCATCGCGGATTTCCGGTTTGAATGGGTCGCTGTCCCATTTGTCGACGGGGCCGGTTGGTACCACATCGGTGTGACCGGCAAAACACAGCAGCGGTGTGCTCGTCCCGCGCCGTGCCCACAAATTATCCACTTCGCCGCAGCGTATTCTCTCGATGTTGAAGCCGATTTTTTCCAGGCGATTAATCAGAATTTCCTGACATCCTTCATCGAAAGGCGTCAGCGAGCGGCAGGCTATCAGGGCTTGTGCAAGAACCAGCGTGTCATTTTGCATGGGATATTTTCCTGGAAATCGAATAATGATTAGATCCCGCGCAACAGTTCATTGATGCCGGTTTTTGCGCGGGTTTTGGCATCCACTTGTTTAACAATGATCGCGCAGTAAAGGCTGTATTTTCCATCCGCAGAGGGCAGATTGCCTGATACCACCACCGATCCCGGCGGGATGCGGCCATAGCTGGTTTCACCGGTTTCACGGTTATAAATCTTCGTGCTCTGGCCAATATATACGCCCATCGAGATGACCGAATTTTCTCCCACGATCACGCCCTCGACGACTTCCGAACGTGCGCCGATGAAGCAGTTATCCTCAATGATGGTTGGATTGGCCTGCACGGGTTCAAGCACTCCGCCTATACCCACCCCGCCGGACAGATGCACATTCTTGCCGATCTGGGCGCAGGAGCCCACCGTGGCCCAAGTATCAACCATCGTGCCTTCATCCACGTAGGCGCCGATGTTGACATAGGACGGCATCAACACGACGTTGCCGGCGATAAACGATCCCTTGCGTACGGCGGCGGGCGGCACCACGCGGAAACCGCCATTACGGAAATCCTTGGAGCTGTAATCCGCGAATTTGGAGGGCACCTTATCGAAATAATTGGAGAAACCACCCTTGATGAAGCTGTTGTCTTCTATACGAAAGGAAAGCAGCACCGCTTTCTTGATCCATTGATGCGTATTCCATTCGCCGTTGATTTTTTCCGCGACCCGCAGCTTGCCGCTATCGAGCATCTCCAGCACCTGCGCGACGGATTCCTTGAGTTTGGCCTCGACATTGCGCGGTGTGATCTCGGCACGGCGTTCGAATGCTTCTTCTATGGTGCTTTGGAGCTGATCCATGGTTTTCCTTTATTTTTCCTAAATATCCGAGATATTTTTGACGATTCAATTCTTCGGCGCATGTTATAAACAAGACATCAGCATTTTTATCCGGGTGGCCGCTTCAATACATTCCGTCAGCGGCGCGACCAGGGCAATACGCACGAAATTTTCACCAGGGTTAATCCCATGCGCGTCCCGCGCCAGATAGCTGCCCGGTAAAACCGTTACATTATAATCTTGATAAAGCTTCCGGGTGAACTCGACATCGCCAACCGGTGTTTTTACCCACAGGTAAAATGCCGCGTCCGGCATGGATACCTGCATGGTACCAGCCAGCAATTCGGTAACTGTCGCAAATTTCTCCTGATACAAGCGGCGGTTCTCGATAACATGGGATTCGTCATTCCAGGCCGCCTCACTCGCTGCCTGTACTGCGGGATTCATCGCGCTGCCATGGTAAGTACGATAGAGCAGGAATTTTTCCAGCACCGCCGCATTTCCCGCTACAAAACCTGAACGCATACCCGGCACATTGGATCTTTTCGACA
>JBKJYB010000361.1:0-3380 GCA_046716045.1 Nitrosospira sp. | reverse complement strand
TCCTCGCCCTTGGCCAGGAGCTTCCTGGCCCGCTCCAGTTCATGGCGCCGATATCGTTCCGCCTGGTCACGCAATGCGCGTATGGTGGGAACCAGCTCGCGCGACTCCAGCCAGTGCATGAAATTGACCACATTCGAGTCGATGATCGCCTCGGCCTGGGCTACCGCACCCTGGCGTGAATCCAATCCCTCTTTGACAATATCGGCAAGATCGTCCACGGAGTAGAGAAACACGTCATCCAGTTCCGCCACTTCCGGCTCGACATCTCGTGGCACGGCCAGGTCCACCATGAAAATCGGGCGATGCTTGCGCGCTTTGATCGCGCGCTCCACCATGCCTTTACCAAGTATGGGCAGTGTGCTCGCGGTACAGGTCACCACAATATCGTGCAGTGCCAACTGTTCCGGAAGCTCATTCAGAGTAATGGCCTGCGCGTTGAAACGATGGGCCAGAACCTGTGCGCGCTCGCTGGTGCGGTTGGCGACGGTGATACGCTTCGGATGGCGTGCGGCGAAATGACTAGCGCATAACTCGATCATTTCTCCCGCTCCGATAAACAATACCCGCTGCTCACCGATGTCGCCAAAAATCCGCTCCGCCAGCCGCGTGGCGGCCGCGGCCATGGAAACAGAATTTGCGCCGATCTCGGTGGAGCTGCGAACTTCCTTGGCGACGAAGAAAGTACGCTGAAACAACTTGTGCAACAGCATTCCGAGCGTGCCGGCGTGCTCGGCGGACTTCACCGCACTCTTTAACTGACCGAGAATCTGCGGCTCACCCAGCACCATGGAATCCAGTCCGCTGGCCACCCGAAAGGCATGCTTAACCGCTTTTTCGCGAGGCAGCTTATAGAGATACGGTTCCAGTTCGCGTGCCTGCAAGTGATGAAAATCCGCCAGCCAGTGCGTTGCCTCTTCCGGCTTCTCGGTACTGCAATAAATCTCGGTGCGATTGCAGGTTGAAACGATCGCGGCCTCTCTTACCGGACGATGGCCCACAAAATCATGCAACGCGCGTTCCATCGCATCTTCCGGAAACGAAACCTGCTCGCGGACGTCCAGCGGCGCGGTCTGATGATTAATGCCAAAGGCAAATAGCTGCATGGAAGACAATATAAGCAACCGGGAAGAATCAGAAAATTTGCTGATTATAGTATTACAAGGGTTTGAATACCATCAATTAGAAGCGTTTTTACGTAGAAGAGTTTCAGGTTTCCAGAAAAATATAAGGCGCTTTATGAGAATATCACGCCTGATTCGCTTGCTTGCCGCTACTTCCATAGAGATCGCCGTGCGAGCGCTAATACGTTACTTCATGAAGGCATCATCGTTGTCGCGATTATTTACATGTTTTCCAAATCCACTTATCGGAACCAGTTAAATTATTGTTTATAAGTCATTATTAATTATGGGAACGAAACTTGCTTTAGCAAAAAGGCGTGTATGAAGCATGATCGTCAACTCTTCACACCACCGAGGCGTGATTGGCCAGTCTTTTATACAATCAGTCATGATGCTGGCGATATCTTTTAATCCTGTGCGGGATATTGCCTGAATACTAGACGTAAAGTATGACGATATAATATGAATCAGCTCTCTACCTTATCTGCTGAACATCTCGACCGCTACTACCGGATCATTACGGAATCATTAGCCATACGTCGACACAACGAGTTGCTGGCATGGTTGCAGGGAGAACTGCAACACTATCTGCCGCATGAAATTTTGATTGCCGCATGGGGTGATTTCACGGCAAGTCTGATTTGTTACGATGTTGTTTCCGCATTGGCAGGGGTCAGAACCGAGCGCTCCAACCCACGAACGCTCTCGCCGCTACTACGGGAATTGTTTAATCGCTGGGTCCAACTGGGAAAATCACCCTATACACTAGGTGTCGGCGACTCCGGTTTCCTGCTGGAAGGTGGCCTTCAGTGTCCCCTGGGCAAAGCATTGCAGGGCATGCGGTCTTTACTGATACATGGCCTGACCGACGCACGGTCAAACCAGGACTGCCTTTATGTGATCTTCAGCACAGAAAGAAAGCTCCACGAGTCGCTTGGCGCAATGCAAATTCTGCTACCTTATCTTGACACGGCGTTAAGCCAGGTTACACCCCTTATCCATCCAGAGTCCAATGCGCCTGTATCAACAGATCAATTGAAAAATGGAGAACGCTGGGGCTTGAGCAGGCGTGAAATGGAGATTATGCATTGGGTAAATATCGGCAAAACCAATCCCGAAATTGCCAGCATTTTAGGCATAAGCGTATTCACGGTTAAAAATCACTTGCAGCACATCTTCAAAACACTTGATGTCTCTAACCGAATGCAAGCCGCTTCAAAGGTCGCGCAGAGCTGCAAACAAGGTAGCCGAAGTTCAATTGATCTTCCCTGACGA
The DNA here is from genome assembly GCA_046716045.1 of Nitrosospira sp. Classification (GTDB taxonomy): domain Bacteria; phylum Pseudomonadota; class Gammaproteobacteria; order Burkholderiales; family Nitrosomonadaceae; genus Nitrosospira. The sequence goes on along the minus strand of JBKJYB010000361.1, from coordinate 984 downwards.
AAAAGAGTTGTTTCAGCATATTCTTTCGCCCGTCGGACAACCCCGCCACTGGGGCGGGGCTGCCGGAACGGGCGCTAATCGAGTTAAGCGTTTCCTTTGCTGCTCCTGCGTTTAACTATGCCTCCCATCAAACCGAGCCCTGCCAATAGCATGGCATAAGTTTCTGGTTCGGGAATCGTCGGAACCTGTGTCAGAGTGAAGGTGGTGGTATTTCCCGCGCCTGGGTCGAACGGACTCAGATTAAAGGTCGCAGTAGCCACACCTTGATCCGCTAACTCTCCGGTGAAATTGAGATTACGTGGACCGCTTGAGGGAGGCGAATCGAGTGTGAAGCCAGTAAGTTCTGAATTGTTAAAGTTCGTAAACACGACCCCCTGACCTCCGGTTGCTGGTTCGGTAATACTGAAGTGAAAGTCGACCCAAGACTGGCCGGTATTGTTGGTAATCGCCTCGGTCACGGCGTAAGGGTTGCCCGGACCACCCTCAGCGTGACCAACCGTAAAAGTCAGGACGATCGGGTCAAGGCTGTTAAAGGTTTTGGAAAGATTCAGTACGTTGGGATCGGTGGTGTTACTAAGAACTTCAAACGTTCCCAAGCCTCCCCCGCTAGCCGTTATATTGGTAATAACCCCCGCGGCGGATGCGGTAGAAATCGATGCTCCGAAGGTTAAAGCAACTATGAGTAATTTTGATTGTATGTTCATTTTTTGTCTCCATGAGTAATGTAGATCTTGAATTATCGGTATGCCGAGTAATACTTCCTTTGGCGCCCACTGGAAATGCCCTCTTAATACCGATTCGTTCATCATCCCCCAGAAAAAACAAATTTGTAATAGCTCTATGGGTTATAGCACCACTGCGCTATAACGTGGCCGCTTCTCAATAAATCGTAAATGGAATGCGACTTTGCCACGATCCTGCACTAAAATTCGGTGCGATTGCAGGTTGAAATGATTGCTGCCTCTCTTCCCGGGCGGTTACACA
>JBKJYB010000360.1:0-3071 GCA_046716045.1 Nitrosospira sp. | reverse complement strand
CTTTCTCATCCTCGCTCTTGTCGTGGCCTGGCTTGCGCTCTCTTACCGGGTCGTGCGGCGAAAAGTACAGAATCTCGTGCGGCTCGAAGACGAAACCCGGAATATCGGAGAAATGGATCATGTCGCTCAATTCGAGATTGATTCAAGTGACGAGATAGGCAGTCTTTCTCGCGCCTTTATCGCCGCGCAAACGGAACGCGATCGTTACTTTGACCAGTCCCTGAATTTTCTTGCCATCTCGGGTTCCGATGGTCATTTCAAACGCTTGAACCCCGCCTGGGAAAGGGTTCTGGGCTTCTCACCGGAGGAATTGCTATCCCGGCCGTTCATGGAGTTCGTCTCGCCCGGTTCCCGTGAGAGCACCACCCGGGAACTGGATAAACTCATAACGGGCATTCCGGTCTCCTTTGAAAGCCAGATGGGTTGCAAGGACGGTTCTTTCCGCTGGGTTTCATGGAATATCACCGCCACACCGGATCTCCAGGAATTTTACTTTTCCGGTCAGGACATCACCGCAAGGAAGAGTATCGAGATGGAGCTGCACAAAGCGCGGCAGGCAGCCGAGGCTGCCAGCAGCGCCAAGAGCGAGTTTCTGGCAAACATGAGTCACGAGATCCGCACGCCGATGAATGGCGTGCTGGGGACGATCGGTCTGCTTTTGAATAGTTCTTTAACCGCGTCGCAGCGCGAGTTGGCGGGATTGGCACGCGCAAGTGGCGAGACATTGCTCACCATTATCAATGACATTCTTGATTTCTCCAAAATCGAGGCCGGCAAACTGGTTATTGCACCCACTCCGTTTGACTTGCTTCAGGCTGTTGAAGAGGTGGCGGGCATGATCGCCATGCAACCCTCCAGAAAGAATGATGTGAATGTGATAGTGCGCTATCCCCCGGATGTGCCACGCTATGTCATCGGGGATATGGGACGTATCCGTCAGATATTGACGAACTTGACCAACAATGCCATTAAGTTCACTGATAAGGGCCATGTGCTCATCAATGTCGAAACCGACTCGATCGATGAGGATGAGGTCAAGCTCCGCATCGGTGTCGAGGATAGCGGACTGGGAATCGCGGCAGACAAATTGGAAAGTCTCTTCGACAAATTCACGCAAGCGGATACCTCCACCACGCGCCGCTATGGAGGCACAGGCTTGGGTCTGGCTATCAGCAAGCAGTTAGTGAAATTGATGGGGGGTACCATCGCCGCGAAGAGCCGTGTTGGCATTGGGTCAACGTTCTGGTTTACCCTTCGCCTGCCCCTGCAGCAGAATCAACCGGCCGCGGTGAGCCCGCATATGGAACTGGCGCGTGCCCGTGTGTTAATTGTGGACGATAACTCGGTTAACCGTCTCGTGCTGCAAGAGCAAATCCGCGTCTGGAGAATGCGCATCGGAAGTGCCGCATCCGGTGTGGAAGCGCTCCGGGCGCTGCGTGGAGCTCATGCCGCCGGTGACCCGTATCAGATCGCAATCCTCGATTATCAAATGCCGGGAATGGATGGAGAAGGTCTGGGTCGCGCCATCAAAACGGAACCTTTGCTCCACGACACCCAGCTGGTGATGCTAAGTTCGCTGGGACAAGAGGGCGATATCAGGGAGCGGCTCAAGAAAATCGGTTTTTCTGCCTATCTGGTCAAGCCGGCGCGCCAATCGGAATTATTGTCGACGCTGGTAAATGTCTGGGACGCATATTGTCGACGTCGCTCCATAGACCTCATCAGCGATCGCCAATTTCTTCCGGAAGCTCGCGAGGAACAGATAACTGACAGTTCAAATTTCCCCTTTACCGGTACGCGCGTGCTTCTGGCGGAGGATAACGTCACCAATCAGATTGTCGGGGCGATGATGCTGAGAAATCTGGGCTGCCATGTGGATGTCGCCGCCAATGGCAGGGAAGCTATGCAGATGGTAGAGGCGTTCCCCTACGAAATGGTGTTCATGGATTGCGAGATGCCGGAAATGGATGGCTTTGAAGCCACTGCTGCGATTCGTCGCCGGCCCGGCGGAAAATCGGGGCTTCCCATCATTGCAGTAACGGCGCAGGCCATGCAGGGAGATCAAGAGTACTGCTTGCTCGCCGGCATGGATGATTACATCAGTAAACCGGTGAAGCAGGAAGATTTTGCCGCCGCCTTAAAACGATGGGGGACAGGGAGAAATCGGGAACAGAAGAATGAGGCACAACCATATCGAACAAAGGATGAGAAAGCGGTCCGCGTTGATACGCCGGACCCTTCCTCATCCCCGATGTCTTCATCTCCTCCCAATATTTCGTCCGCATTGAGTGCCGAAGTCATTGCAAATCTGCGCGCGTTGGGAGACGCGACGGAACCCTCTTTGATTCGCCAGATATTTATGTCATTCCTGAACGAGGGTGCTGAGCGTATCGGCATTCTACGAAACTCGCTGGATAGGGGCGATGCAGAGCTTCTGCGCAAGACGGCTCACGCCATCAGAGGCGCCAGTGGCAGTATCGGTGCGCTGCATATGGCGGACATTGCTCAACAACTGGATGCGCTGGGTAAAGCCGACAGCATGACCGGAGCAGTCGCATTAATAGAACAGATCGAAGGCGAATTTGACCGCGTAAAGGTCGAAATTGCCGCGCTTGATCTGCATTCCGAACCTCCGTCCGATATGGTCCAATTATGAAGATATTAATGGCAGAAGACGATACCACCTCGCGCCTTTTGTTTGGCGCGACGCTCAGGAAATTGGGGTACGCGGTAACGGCGGTGGAAAACGGGCAGAAGGCTTGGGAAGCTTGGCAACAGGATGAATATTCCCTGCTTATCTCTGATTGGATGATGCCGGATATCGATGGTCTGCAATTGTGCAGAATGATCCGTGCCGAACCCAGTCTGCAATATACGTACATCATTCTTTTGACCTCGCTGGATAGCAAGGGCAGCTATCTCGAAGGCATGGACGCGGGTGCCGATGATTTCATCACCAAGCCGTTCGATGAAGAACAGCTGGCGGCCCGGCTGCGGGTGGCCGAACGGATACTTGCATTGCATAAAAAACTGCATATCCAGGCCACGCACGACCGTCTTACCGGGGTATG
>JBKJYB010000359.1:0-3458 GCA_046716045.1 Nitrosospira sp. | reverse complement strand
ATAAAACTTCACCGCAAATCCTCGCGCGTCGCGCGCTGTGTCGGCTGACCCACGCTCACCGAAAACTGTAGAGAAACGAACGAAGGTTGGCGTACGCTTGCCGGCTTTGGCAAACAAGGATGCGTGGGTATAGTTCGCGAGAGACTCATAACATTCGAAGTATCCATGCGCGGCCGACCCTCTCGCATGCACCACCCGCTCGGGTATGCGCTCGTGATCGAAATGGGTAATTTTTTCCCGAAGAATAAAATCTTCCAGAAGAGTCGGGCCGCGAAGCCCCGCCTTAAGTGAATTCTGGTTATCGGCGACGGCGACGCCCTGGTTGGTGGTAAGCACGCGGTCGCTAGAATCTACCCGAACCCGGTCAAGCGATTCATTTCCCGGATTGAAACCCAGTTGGGTCTCACTCCCACCCGTCTTTTCGGATGCGATAGTCTCGGTTAATGTACTGCTTGTGACAACCGGATCGGGAACCTCTACCGTTTGGCCCTTCTCCGGAGTGGCAGAGACATCTCCGTGCTCAAGCACCTTGTTCGTGTTATACGGCATGGCGGCGGCAAGCGCCTGGGTGCCTGCAAGCTTGGCGGTGAAATCGTTGGTCGGCGTGCCCTCGTCGCGAGCGGCTCCGCCGATGGTTGAGCGGTTGTCGGCATCTTTTGGTTTTTTTGTTGACATATTAAATCCTGTTAGGTTGATTTAAAAGCAAGAAAAATTACGCATGGTGTACATCATGAACTTTTGATTTACAAGCTTCGGTGCGCCGCCGTACATTAGTGAATTATTTTCTCGCACTACGTTGATATTGCCGTTGGAAGCGATGTAAGGACATGCCCACAATATTTCGTTTATAGTTACTTAGATGTAGGCTTTAAACAAACGTCCATGTTGCCCAAGCTACTTTCACTACGACACCCAATTTGGGTAAGCGATCGTAGCAACTCCGCTGTTCGGCTGACGCTATCCTTAAGCTCAAATTTCTCTTCAACCCGTTTTCGGGCTGCTTTTCCCATTACTTCACGCATGGATTGATCAGACATCAGGGTTACGATACTATTTTTGAGACCATCCAAGTCCTCCACGCTGTGCAGCAAACCTGTGCAACCTACCTCCACAATATCGCTCACGCCTCCAACATTCGTTGCAACTACCGGTATACCGGACGCCATGGCTTCTATTATTGCCAGCGGCATTCCTTCAGAATACGAAGTTGATACGGCAAGATCAAGCGAAGGATAGACTTGGGACATATCATTTTGTAAGCCGGCCAAATGAATATAATTGCTAAGGCCTAGATTATCTATTTCATTTTCCAGCTTTTCCCGCATAGGCCCTTCGCCCACTAATACGAAGTGGCTATTGGCCTGTTTTTTAAGTATTTCGCCCGCCACTTGTACAAATAACTCCGGACCTTTTTCCGGGGAAAGCCGCCCGATGTATCCGATGAGGGGAGTTTCAGGAGCGATATTAACGATGGAATGAAGATAATTACTCTTGGCAACTGGACAAAAAATTTTCGTATCGACACCGTTTGCAATGAAGCGTAATTTACTAGAAAGAACCCCCAGGCTCAACGCATGAAAATAGGCTGTTTTCGCAACAACATGTATGTGAGTCTGCATCAGCTTATGCACTTCAAAATCGCGCATACTAAGATAGCGACTATGGATGGTGGCCAACGTAGGCGTCTCAGTCAGTTTGCTCAGGAGACCTGCAAGCGAATGTGCATTTGGAAGATGGGCATGGATTACGTCAATTGCTTCGGCGCGAATGAGGCTGACGCCGAGCTGAATGGACTGCCAGTCAGGGTCATCGCTTATTGGAGTAATATGAACCGTGCAACCAATATCACGTAATTGGGAGGTAAAGCGGCCTTCGCATACACACAGGCAGATAACATTAAAGACATCGTGGGGAAGACGCTCGAGTAATCGCAATACGTAGGTTTCCATACCGCCCACGATGGCGGCACCTACAATCTGGAGTAAGTTAATTGGCCGCTCCGCAGTTGAGATTATTTTCATGCTAATTTATTCCGAGCCAAGCTGCGGCTGTTCCCCCCATGATCCTCTCACAACTGTGCTTATCCATCTCAAGTTGCTCCAGCAACTCTGAAACCTCGTCAATTTTGCTCTTGATCAGCTCCCCGCTACATGGCAGAAACACATCACTGCCGAATTGCAGCAGTTCAGGTGTCAGAACGGCAATTGCCTTTCGCAGAGTCTCCAAACGGTACACGGGGGGCGCACCAAAAGAAATATCGAAGCGAAACTGACTATCATCTGGCGCAATACCATTTATCAGGTCGATCAACCCCACAGCATTGGCTTCATCAGTCCATGGCCACCCAAGATGGGCCAAAGTAACGCGTAAACGGGGATAATCCCGTATGGCTTCATAAAAGGTCGGACGGCAGAAGCGCCCGGATTTTCCATCGATAAAAATACCGCTATGAAACAGGATGGGAATATTTAATCGACATGCAATCTCATAAATCCGATGTGCACAGTCATCGTAGGGATACCACCCGGTCGGTACCATTTTAAGGCCATGTAGACCGAGATCATGTGCGCGGCATAGATCTTCGCGTGCATTTTCGAGTGATGGATTAATCACCGCAAAACCGATCAGGCGGTCTCCATGATCAGCAATCAGCCGCGCCAGATACTGATTAGCCGTCCGCAAGGAATCGCTTTCATGCACTGAATAGCCACCGCTCAAAAAGGGAGCCAGCAATACGGCCTTGTCGACCGCTGCCTGGTCTAACGCATGCAGCACATCGTCCACTTTTTCTTCACCCGAACAATGAATATGCGCATCTATTATCATGGTGGGGTGTATTCTGGCTTATTTGTTATTTAAATGACGTGCATTTGCTTTTGCGGTGCCCGTTCCTTGATAAATGTGGCGGCTTTCTTCCCCGCGAGAAAGGCATGGTCTGAGTTGTAATACTCCCATTCGCTATAGCGACCGGCCAAAATAATATCTCGCTCCGAAAGCCAGCTCCTTATGGTTTCTACGCTTTTAAATCGGGCGTGGTCGTATACGACATAGGCGTATGGCATTTCTACCAGATTGGCGGTAATTATTTTATCGTCCCGCCTCAGCATGCCGACCCTGATACAATCTTCGACACATTGATCAATGAGTTTTTGGCCGTCGCACGGCAAAGGTTTGACTGGGGAATAGGAAATTTCACATGTTAACCCGAATGCGCCTGGGTGATTGCAACCGGGGCTAGCATTCCCCTGAAGGAAAATACGGTGGAAAATTGTATCTTCAGGATAGTAAATCCAGTGCTTGTCCGTAATATTTTCACGCCCAATCTCAAGATTGACGCAACGTACTGATACACGACGCAATGCAGCGGCGGCATTTCTGATATGTTGCGGAGCTTCATTTCCCACAACGCGGATCAATTCAGGCAGCGGCATGGTGCTGATCAGGTTTTTATAATGAAA
>JBKJYB010000358.1:0-2661 GCA_046716045.1 Nitrosospira sp. | reverse complement strand
GGATAACGCACCCGGAACGGGTAATTGATCCATCCACCGGGTTCACAAAGATCGATCTGGTGAGTTAATACGGTTTGGTTGGGCCATTGATGCTTGTGCATCTTAAGGGAAGACCTGTCTCGCTTGTGCGTGCGCCCGACGGAGTCTCGGGGCAGCTGTTTTTCCAGAAGCACATGGAAAAAGCCACCATGCCCGGGGTTTATCAGCTCGATTCCGTGCTGGACCCTGAGCATCCTCCCTTTTTGGAAATTTTAAAGCCGGAAGGGCTTATGTCTGCAGCGCAAATGAACGTAATTGAATTCCACACCTGGAACGCCATAAAAAGCGACATCGGCAAGCCGGACAGAATGACATTTGATCTGGATCCAGGAGAAGGAGTTGCATGGGAGCGCATGCAGGAAGCCGCGCAGGTTGTCCGTATATTTCTTCAGGAATTGGGATTGAAATCTTTTCTCAAGACAAGCGGAGGAAAAGGCCTGCATGTGGTGGTTCCGATCAAAAAATTTCTCGATTGGGACACCGTAAAAGATTTCTCACAAGCGATCGTCAAGCACTTGGCCAAAACAATACCCCAGCGCTTTGTAGCGAAAAGCGGACCAGCTAATCGAAAGGGTAAAATATTCATCGATTATTTGCGCAATGGTCTCGGCGCTACCACAGTCTGTGCCTGGTCAGTTCGTGCCCGTCCTGGCTTGGGAGTATCGGTACCCATGGCATGGGAAGAGCTGGATGTATTGACTAGCGCAGATCGTTGGACTGCGGCAAATATTCATACTCGCCTGGATCTCGGGAATGATCCATGGATAAACTATAAAGCATCAACCCAGTCAATATTACCGGCAATGAAGGTATTGGGATTCAAGCCGCAATAGATGTCAGAAAGATCATCCCGTTAGTTCGGGTTATGAGTTCCACAAGCCCTAAGGCGTCGGAGAATCAGCAGGCCCCAGTAGGGTCGGCCAGCTTCTTTGAGCATGGATTAATCGTGGTTATCGATCCATTCACGGGCTGCTGCATTAGCGGATATTACCGCCTTATCTTCATCATGCAGTGGCTCGACGAAACTTTCATAGACAACGATCCCTTTATCATCAAGAATCCTATAGCGGCCGTTCCAAAGTCTGCTGTTATCATCGCATTCTGCCCCGGCAACAACACTATATCCTTTGTAATCCGTATTCATTTCGCCTCCAATAGAATTTAACGGTAATCAATATGCAACATCCGCTTTTGAATTGAGCTATCTTGCTCCGGTTTCTGGATAAGGCGTGTCAGCTTACTCTAAACCCAATATTGTTCTGTGCGGAGCCGCACTGAGCAGTCGTTGGAAACTCAATCGTTATTTGTTCTGCTGCAGTAAGATCTCTTTATCTAAAAGAGTGGGCAACATAGGTCTGAAGCGCTTGTTTGGATTGCGTGCCGAACGACTGTCCTTTTTCTGGCGCATCCTATTTCAAAACCGTGAGCGTGTCTCCATCGGATACGCTGATAAGGTGGCGAGGAATAAGACTGTTAACATTTAGAACTTATATCATATGAAGAAATGAGTCATTTCTTCATTCTACTTTATCTAGATCGGAAATCGTTACGTGACATCGCGATAAGAGAAGTCCTGATTAGCAATTATGCATGGAGCGGGCGAGCTGTTTGCGCCCTGTAGTTTTCTGGGAAATAAGTTCGTGCCAAATTATCATATCCCGTCGTATTTAAATTTCGATAAGCAAAAATATCCGTGGAAACCGGATATCGATTATCGGAAGGAGCCCCAAAAATATCGGGTCGGCAAAGGCGAACAAGGGGTGTTGATATGCGAGCCATATAAAAGCGAGTTGACGCCCCATTGGCGCTTTAAAACGCCGAAAATGGCAGAAAACAGCAGCACGGTTCTTTATAAAATGTTTGAAGATTATCTAGAAGCCGAGGATTTCGTCGGCGCTGATCTCGCAAGAAAATTCTTGCAGATGGGTTATACGCGGGCGCGGCGATATGCGAATTATAAAAGCGGGATTAAATATGATAAAAACAAGGATTACACTTTGAAAGAGAAAGGCTCCGGCGATCGGCTGAAAGCGGAAAGCGCGGCTATTTTTTACCAAAAATGGAAGCAGGCCGAAGCGCATCCTCATTATGCCTCCCGTAAAAAAGCATGGCGAGAGACATATGGATAAGCTGAGCCGACAGCAAAGATGGTAAGCAGTTCTTCATAGACGACGATTTCGTTAACTGTCTTGAAGCTCCGGAGCGCTTCCAGTGCCACTTTGGTCTTGAAGTCACCAATAAAATTCTTACGCTTGCTTTCACTCATCACCTGCTCCTTTTTACAGCAGGCTACCATCTTAATTTACTGTCTGAAAATTGGGGTCCACTATAGACAGCGGCACAGCAAACCAAGCAACTCAGCTTCTCTCAAGCGGAATACGGGAGCAAGAAGAAACTGACCCGGAGAGACAAATTTCTGGCGGAGATGGAAAGCGTCGTGCCTTGGGCGCGGCTGAACGCGGTGGTCGAGCCTTATTACCCCAAGAGCGGCAAACGGGGTCGTCCACCGATTGGCTTGGAGCGCATGCTGCGGATGTATTTTGTACAGCAGTGGTACGGTTTAGCTGACGAAGCGGTGGAAGACGCGGCCTACGACGCCCAGGCACTGCGCAACTTCATGGG
>JBKJYB010000357.1:0-4069 GCA_046716045.1 Nitrosospira sp. | reverse complement strand
AAGCGCAATCGTGGTCTCAATTCGGCCTTTACCGTACGTAAAGTGTCCAGTGGTGAGGGCGTGGAACGGACTTTTCAGACCTATTCACCGCTGATTGCCAGCATAGAGATCAAACGTCGTGGTGATGTCCGCCGCGCCAAGCTTTATTATCTGCGGGATCGTTCCGGTAAATCGGCGCGCATTCGCGAGAAGCTTCCCGCTCGTGCCGCAGTAAAGAAGGGGCCACCGAAAGCAGAACTGGCCTAAGCTTCAATCGCAACGCTCTGAATCCTGGAGCGAAGTCAAGCACCGGAAGGCCGGGCGAGAGTCAAGCACCTGGGTCGGTCAGGCGCTTGGTTCTATTGCGTCGGCCCCAGCATTCGGGCTGATCATAGCCCGTATGCCACTGAAATGGCCAATACTGACACTGCTTCTAGCCTGCCGCTAACCGGCAGCACTCAATTCTTCTTCGGTTCCGGCTTATTCTCAATTTCCTTGTACCAGATATCGTAAACTTCATCTGGCCACAGTGATTTGATCCACACAATCACGTCATCGATTTGCTGATTTGTCAACTTGCCATCCCACGCTGGCATGCCCCCGATATCAGCCGGACTACCTACCCGAATCATTCTTTCCAGTGTCTCGGTTGAGTGATGCCAGGCGTGGGCGCTGCCGTCCAGTGGCGGCGGTGGATATCTGCCGTCAGCTCCTGGATTTCGCCAGCCTGGCGTGGCTTCCCCGTTTGGTCCATGACAACTTGCACAATTTGCACGATAAACAGCTTCACCACGCTTGATTTTCTCCGGATCCAGCTTACGCGCCGCCAGGTTTTTTGGCTCCACCGGCGCGGCGGCAGACGGTGCCGGTTCGGCCGCGGGTGGGGTTGAGTCGACAGAGGGCGAGTCCGGTGCGGCAGCGGAGGGCGCGGGTGCAACAGCGGGTGATGCCGGCGTAGCGGCAGGAGGTTTCGATTCACCGCAACCGGCGAACAATGCGGACACCATGCTTGCCAGAAGGAAATAACGCAGGCTCATGATCGCCTGCCTTTTATATCCATCGGCATGAATGCGGCGGCTAAAGATTTCTCTTCCCTGTATCCGGTGATAATGATGGGAGATTTCATGCTCCTCATTTCAGTCTCATCAGGGATTCTTTTGGGTCAGATGGAAGATGACGGCTGTACACCGTGGTATCGCCTTGTTTGTTGATTAAAAGTACGTCATAAGGATCGCTGCGCGCACCCTCCATACCGGGAGAGCCGTGAGACATTCCCGGTGCGGTCAAGCCAATAGCGCGGGGACGCTCTTTGAGAAATCGTTTGATATCCTGTGCGGGCACGTGTCCTTCAATCGCATAACCATCAACCAGAGCGGTATGGCATGAACCAAGCGTGGTGGAAATGCCCGCACGCTCTCGTACCTCCTTGTTGCCCACATCGTGGGTGTTGACGGTAAAGCCATTCGCGCGCATATGGTCGACCCATTTTGCACAGCACTTGCAGGTTGCGCTCTTGTAGACCTCGACTGTTGTCGAGGTGGCGTTAGCGGCAACACTCGACAAGGCGCTGACGAGAATAGATCCGGCTAATAATGTGTGAGTCAGTTTATTCATTTGGCCTCCACTTCGATTGTTCCTTTCATACCTTTGAAGTTCATCCCTTTGAAGTGGCCTGGCAGCGGGCAAGCGAAGTCGATTACGCCGGCTTCAGTGAAATGCCATACCAGTTCCCCGGTCTTGCCCGAATTGAGAGAGATCATATTGGGGGCATCGGGATGTTCCCTGTCGGGGAATTTTTTCATCATTTTGCCATGCTTATCAATTTCCTCCGGGACACCTATCATTATCTCATGCTTTTTCTTGCCAGCGTTCCTGAGTACAAACTTTACTGTTTCACCCTGCTTCACCTTTATTTCAGAAGGCTTAAAACGGTTTTCCACCATTGTTATTTCAATGGTACGCGACACGTTGGCTGGGTCGCCCGGACTGCCGACAGATGTGGCTCTCTCTCTGCTATCGTAATCCTGGGTAAGGGCGCTGGTCGAGATCAAGCCCAAGGTTAATGCAGATGCGATCAACATCTTTTTCATCTGATCCTCCGTTATGTGGAGATCCCGAATCACCCTCTTTCGCGCATCACTTTTATTATCATGATTGCCTCCATGTCAATATAGCAAAAAACATGTCCAGCCGCCCAATTTAACCCAAAATGTCAGATGCGGTCAGACGCCTCCTCAGGTTGCTGACCTCACGCGATAATAGACTGAAGAAGCGGCGTTGGAGTTCCTATTCTTTCGCCTGCCATTACCGGATACCGTTGCTCACCGTAACCAACCCTTATGTTTTATGTACAAAAGCGGTAACAGGGCGGCCGTCAACGTAAGGATCATCGAATAAATAAATCCGTGCTTCCAGGATAACTCCGGCATCACGGCGAAGTTCATGCCGTAGAAGGTGCCTACAAGTGTAGGCGGCAGAAAAACAGCGGTGATGATAGTGAAGACCTTAACGATCTGGTTCTGTTTGATGTTGAGAATATTTGTAACGGCGTTCTGAAGGTAACGCACTTTTTCATGCTCGAAGTAGGCATGCTCTTTGACACCCGCGACATCTTCAGCGAGTTCGGTTGTTAATACCTGCAACTCTGCTTCAGTCGCGTTATCAATCTCGCCGTTGAGATAACGTACCGTGCGTGCCAACGACAACTGGGCCTCAAGGCAGCGGGAAATCAGCTCCTCCTTTTCGTTAAGATTTTGCATTGTACCGATGAGATCCGGCACCCCCAATTCCTTGCCTGTAGTGTTGTACCCATCGGATATTTCGGAAATCTCTTCGGCGCTTCGCTCCAGTTCATCTGCGATGCGGTCGATTACAGCGTCGGCGCTATCATTGGCCACCTGTAATAATAGCCGCAATACCGATTTCGGGCTTTTGGCATAATTTGGTTTTCGGTTCAGGCGTTGCAAGGCGAGTTCAAAGGGATGAAAATCGGAATCAGCACAAAGAATTGCCACCACCTGATCACCCAGGATAAAGGTCACATCTCCGAAGCCCGGGATCGCGTCTGAACCTAATGCCAGTAACTTGGAACGCATATACATGAACGTTCCATCATCCGCGACACTGCTGTTTTGAGGGGTCGTATCAATGCCGAACCGCCGACTCAGATTTGCTGCCTCTTCAGCCTTTGGTGCGTTAATTTCCAGCCAAACGACGTCGTTGTCGTTTGCCGGTTGCGGCAATCCTTGAATAACCGAAAGCGACTGGTCAATCCTGATAATGCTGCGAATCATGGTATTTCTCCTCGTTCGTGCGTGCGACAGCAGACGCGGTTACTTAGCTTCTGATTTAAGGGGAGCTTTTTCACTATGGGAGGGCGAGGTCGAAGACGTTACCGTCTCCTGTTCCGCGGGCTGTATGTAGTGCACCACTGTCATCACGATTGCGAGCAACAAATACAGGACGACCACAGCCAAGATCACTTCGTTTTCGAGGCTCCTGTTGTGTTGGGGATAATCTTTCTTAAACATGGCGGATCCCAAGTTTCGTATTCATTCTATAAGCGTATCATGGCCGAAAGGCCGGGGACAGCAATTGTAGACTTATAGAGAACCAACGCGCTTGTCCTGGCTGCTTTCGGCGTCGTCGAGTATGCTCAAGTGCTCCTAGCGCAGGTTATTTCTGGCAAATTCTGCCTAACCGGATGATTAAGCTGAGTCCGCAGATTGAGACTTGCACTGAGGTGGATTTGACAATGTCATCTCGTAATCAAATTGTCACTTTACAAAAGTACCTTACGGGTTTAAGGTCCGCACCGTTTTATTCATTGCGGAGATTCTCTGTGGGTACTAATTCAAGTCGTGGTAGTTGTCGATCTAGCCCGAATGTTTCGTAAATTCGCGCGTCCTCGCTGGTCTTTTGTTTCGTATGGAAATTTTGTTCAGCCGGGCGTATGAATAACTACGCCAGTCTTCCACAAAATCTCCTTACAAAACAAGATCCTGCGCGATCATCACGCGAATTTATGAAACATTCGGGCTAGTGTGATCGACGTTCTCTCAGCAGAGTAACGCGCATTTCCCTTTGCCGT
>JBKJYB010000356.1:0-2577 GCA_046716045.1 Nitrosospira sp. | reverse complement strand
CGCGCACAAACCAGCTCACGCTCAATACTCTGATTCAGGCGGCCTGGGCGCTGCTCCTGAGCCGCTACAGCGGTGAAACCGATATCGTGTTTGGCGTCATCGTGTCGGGACGTCCGGCAGCGATTGCCGGCGTCGAATCGATGTTGGGGCTTTTCATCAATGCGTTGCCGTTACGTACTTCCGTACCGGGCGATGTCAACCTCGTTGACTGGTTACAGAATCTGCAAAACCGTCAGCTCAAAGACAGGGAATACGAATACAGTTCGCTCGCGGAAGTGCAATGCTTGAGCGAAGTGCCCGCCGGACAGCCGCTTTTCGAAAGCCTGCTGGTTTTTCAGAACTATCCCCGTCGCGAACCGGCGAAGGGAAGCAAAGCCGCCAGCGCAACCCGGTCCGTGGAACGTACCAGCTACCCCCTGACGGCAATCGCGGCACCGGGCGAGGAACTCCTGCTCAGATTTCTGTATGACCGCGCACATTTCGACGATGCTGCAATCATGCGCATGCTCAATCACTGGCGGACGCTGCTCGAAGCAATAACGGCGGGGCCCGCCAGGCGTCTCGCGGACCTTTCGTTGCTCACGGCTGCCGAGCGGAGGCAACTCGCGGACTGGAACCGCACCCAGCGCGAATATCCGCGCGACCGCTGCATTCACGAACTCTTTCTGGAACAGACGGCACGCACGCCCGATGCAGTCGCCCTTATCCATGGCACCACCCGGTTCACTTATCGCGAGATCAGTGATCGTGCCCACATGATTGCCAGCCACTTGCGCCGTCTCGGCGTGCATCCGGATACACCGGTGGCGCTCTGTCTTGAGCGTTCGCCGGAGATGGTGAGTGGGGTACTTGCCGTTCTCATTGCCGGCGGTGCCTGCGTGCCGCTCGATCCGGCATACCCACGAGAGCGGTTAACCTTCATGCTGCAAGACAGCGGAGCACTTTTACTGCTTACCCAACGCGCGCTACTTGAACGACTGCCAGCCCATCGCGCGCTGTGTATGGACGAGCCGCTTCCTCCACTGCCGGGCGACCCGCCGCATGTCATGCCAAAGCCGGAAAATCTGGCCTACATTATTTATACTTCGGGGTCGACCGGCAAGCCGAAGGGAGTGGCTCTGCCACATCGGACACTCGTTAATCTGACAGCCTGGCAGCATGGAGAACTCGGTCCAGGGGGCAACATGCTGCAATTTGCGCCATTGAGCTTCGACGTCTCATTTCAGGAGATTTTCTCGACCCTTTGTGCCGGCGCGACACTCATCCTGGCCCCCGAAACATTGCGGCAGGATCCGGTGGGGTTATGGCGGCTGATTGGCGAACGACAGGTCAACAGATTATATCTTCCCTTCGTTGCATTACAGCAACTGGCGGAAGCTGCCGTCCACATCGAGCCGCTCCCGGCAACCTTGCGAGAAGTCATCACCGCCGGGGAGCAGTTGCAGGTCACTCCCCAGATCCGCAACCTGTTCAGGAATCTCCCCGGATGCCAATTGCACAATCATTATGGTCCATCGGAAACCCACGTGGTCACTGCTTACACGCTTGCGGGTCCGCCCAGCGGCTGGCCCCTTCTGCCCCCCATCGGCCATCCGATCGCTAATACGTGCATTCACCTGTTTGATCCCAGCCAGCGCCTCGTACCCATTGGTGTGCCGGGAGAGATGTATATCGGCGGAGACAGCCTTGCGCGGGGCTATCTCAACCGAGATGAACTGACCGCCGAAAAATTCGTTACCGACCCTGATTGTCCAGATGCACGCCTTTATCGAACCGGTGATCTCGCCCGCTATCTTCCCAGTGGCGATATCGAGTTTCTTGGCCGTCTCGATCACCAGGTCAAGATTCGCGGTTTTCGGGTTGAGCCAGGCGAGGTGGAAGCGGTGCTCACCAGCCATCCCGCGGTGCGTGAGACCGTCGTGATGGCGCGGGAGGATGAACCAGGCGACCGCCGGCTAGCCGCATATGTGGTGGCCCGGATGGAAACACCGCCTGCGGCCGTCGATCTGCGCCGGTTTCTACTCGAACGGCTGCCGGAGTATCTGGTGCCCCCGGCTTATGTCTTTCTCGGCAGCCTCCCTCTCACACCGAGCGGCAAGATCGACCGGCGAGCGCTTCCGGCCCCGGATCACTCGCGTCCGGATCTCGGACGCGCCCCTATTCTTCCCCGTACGGACGACGAAACACGAATTGCGCAAATATGGACGCAGGTTCTCGGTCTCGACGCTGTCGGGGTGGAGGATAATTTTTTTGAATTGGGTGGGCACTCATTGCTGGCAACGCGCGTAATCTCACGGATTCGGGACACTTTCCGCATCGAAGTCCCATTGCGCCAGCTTTTCGAGTCTCCGACAGTTGCCGGTCTTGCGCGCGCCATAGGCCAGGAAACAGGCGAGGCCACCGCCGAGCCGGCTATCCTGGCCGGGCTGCGGACGGATCCCTGTCCGCTATCTTTTGCCCAGCAACGGCTATGGTTTTTCGAGCAGTTGTATCCGGGCAGCGCGGTGTATCACTTGAGCACGGTGCTGCCGTTCGATGGTCTCCTGGACCGCAAGGCGCTGGAAGACAGCTTGGCCG
>JBKJYB010000355.1:0-9380 GCA_046716045.1 Nitrosospira sp. | reverse complement strand
CCTTTTCCAGATCGCCCGGCGATTTGAACGAGCCATTCTTCTTACGATAATCGACGATAGCCTTGGCTTTGGCCGGACCGATTCCCTGAAGAGTCTCAAGCTCGGCCTGATTGGCTGTATTGATGTTGACAGCCGCGTAGGCCGGACCGGTAAGCGCGAACAACATGACAATAAGAAAAAACAGTTTTTTCACAACTCTATACGGCGCGTGATCGCACCACGTTAGAAGGGTAGTGTACACTCATAAATGAAAACAAGTCTGTAAGGTATTAATAAGATTAATATTAATTATATATATTTAGAGACATTTCTTAGCTATGTAAATAAAAATGGAAATTTTAAGCTTTTGTTTACGTTCTTAGCCAAAGATATGTTCTGAGTCATTATTTATTATAAACGTGGGAAGAACATCTGCACCCTCGATGAATTTTTCGATTTCCGCAAGGTGATCCAAAAATACCCGTGGTGTAACTTTGGAATACGACCAAGCTGAAAATACGCGTACTCGCTCCATTCCGATCTTACTCTTTGCCTCTTCAAGATAGGATTTGGCATCTATAACATTTCGAAGCGAAGCAAAACTGATGGCCATGCATTGTAGATAGTTAGGTCCGCTAGTGCCGGGAGCATGTTTAAGTTCGGCATTTTTTTTAATTACAATCTCGAAGAGACCGAGGGGAGGCACTTTGTCTCGACCCCATTTTGCCATCGCGAGATTAAATGCATCACTGATTCTCAAAGAACCCTCTTCTCCATCAACAGGCTCAAGAAGTTCAACAGCAGACTTGAAATCACCAATGCCAATTGAAGCCAAAGCGAGCTCATTATTCAGGTCATCTAAAGGAAGAGCATCTTCGTCTATGCCAGAATTTCCCAATCTGCGTAAAATAGTGATGCTGGCCTTGAGTTGGTCTTCGTTTCCTTTTAATTGATAAGCAAGGAATGCTTGATCTTTTTTTGACAAAGACTGAAAAGCGCGAGAATCGGGAAAAGCGGCAAAGAGTCCCTGGTCTAACTGGTCCATTATCGGAACAATTTTTAGAAACGACTGCAGGTCGGCCCCATCAGCATTCAGCATTGCATGTACGTCTCGCAATGCCGCCGCTGGACGCCTTGAACGTTGGTTTAGACGCGCTCTTGTAGCATACATTGGAGCTGTCGGATAATGCTGCTCAAAAATTTCATCAGAGAGCATACTCAATGCATCTTCGCTATTTCCAAGTTGTTCATAGATCAAAGAGACACGAAATCGAATTTCACCGTCCAAGGTGAAATTTTCCAAGATTCGTTGAAGTTTATCTTCTAATACTGTGGGTCCGCTATCGTCCATTACGTCTTTTAGATCCCGATTAGCAGACTTCAGGAATGCAATCACAGCGTCTCGATCGCGCAGATTCCGCATTGTGATCGCCGTTGTCAAGATGTTGTATTCCTTTGTTAACCTACTGTTAGGTCGATCTAAGGAAAATATTTCCTGATTCAAGAGTGAAAGACTATTGTAGTGATGAATTTCCGCTGCCAATTCCTTATAGCCGAGCTCTTTTTTAAATTTTTCCAACGTCTTTCCAAGAATCTCGTCTTCGTCATCTAGATCCGGGACATTCGATACAACAAAATGGGTTGTAATTACCTTCTTAGTAGAGATTTCGTTATCGGCCTTGATGTTGGAGACGATCCTTTTTAGCCCCTGCAAGTTTTGTTCATTCGGAAAAAATAATAGACATACAGCATCCGGAAGCTGTCTTGTACATATTCCTTCTACGTCGCTGTGGCCTGTACGTGAATCAATAAGTACGTAATCAGGAGCAATCTGTTCAGCCCATTGTCTTTTAAGATCTTCAAGAAGCAAGAAACCAGCCTGCTCTGCATAAAGTTTTCCCCAATCTATGGAATTAAGGCGAGACGAATAACTACTGTCCTGCTTGCCAACCGGCATGACGCAAAGCGACCCTCCGCTAGCGAACTCCTCAGACCTATAAACGTAGTCTTTAACATCGGGAGATTCCCCTGTTGCAATGTATTTAGAGACATATTCCACGATTCCCAAAACATCTTTATCGGGTTTTCTAAGTGAAAATGTCGGCAGACCGGGCGCCTCAAGGTCGAAATCGACTAGCAATACCTTTTTCCCAGATTGCGCCAATTGCACTCCGATGTTGACAAGCGCCATAGACCTACCTACGCCGCCTTTGAATGAATAAAAAGTGACTACATACATGACTACGCGCCAGCCGCAGATGCAAAAAGCTGAAACCGCTTAGCTTCAGATTGCAGTTGTTCCACCTCGGCCTCAGGGATTGATCTAAACTTCGGACGAAACAAGACTACATTCGTTACCAAATTGTCGGAGGATTTTTTACGAGACTGTTCTCTATCTTTTAAGCGTTCCACGTTATCTAGAAAAGAAAGCAGATAAAGATAATTGTCGTTAGCGTGATTTTGCACGAGAACCCCGCTTTCCCACCGAGCCAAAGATGCTTTCCCAATTTTGGATAAGTCGGCAAAATCAGATTGGCTAAGCTCATAACGCTCACGCACTTTTCGAACCTCATGGGGCGTAAGGACCCCAAGGTATCGACATACAGCTTCATGCCTTAACTCGCTTGCGTCTTCTGTTGTAAAGGAGAAGTCGCATGATGGGCAGTGATAAACGGAAACCAATGCGGAGAGCGTCGGTGCATTTTCTTTGTCGCCGTACAGAAAATGCTCAAGTTCGTTCGTTGACGAAACGTTGCTTCCTCCGCAGGAAGGACACTCAGTTAAGGAATCCATTGATGAGTTCGGGATCGTTCGGTCCATGAATACACCTGAATGTTAGTAGTAGTTACTGTAGTGAAAACTTCGGCCAATTGCCCTGTTGCTAGCACCAATTTGAACTTTTATATACAAGAGCGGATCAGGAACTGTAAGTCGTACTTTCATTACTATCGCCAAAGCCCCCGGCGGATTAT
Source organism: Nitrosospira sp. (assembly GCA_046716045.1). GTDB lineage: Bacteria > Pseudomonadota > Gammaproteobacteria > Burkholderiales > Nitrosomonadaceae > Nitrosospira. The sequence goes on along the minus strand of JBKJYB010000355.1, from coordinate 6,429 downwards.
CCAAATATAACTCTTCGTATGGATGCGCTGCCTCAAGCTTGTCAGCAATGAACTCCCAAGCGCCGACGTCACTAAAAAACCAACCTTCCATCTCGGGATGTTATACGCGTTGTGGAGACCACTCGCTAGGAACGCCCACGACCCGATCCTTGCGGCGACAACTGATAATTAACTGTCGAAGAGTTTCGGGATTCATGCCACTAAGTCCGAGTAACGGGCACTCGAACCAATAGTAGCATCATATGATGTTAAAACCCTACTAGTCAAAAGCGAAAGTATCAAATTATTTATCATATGATTCAATCTAAGACGGATAAGTTCATATAGTTCCCTATTTATAATGTTAAAAAACCCCCGCAAATAAAGCAATTACGGGGGTTTATTTACAAAAACTGTTTAGGTATATCTCAAAATGGAATATCGTCATCCATATCATCGAACCCCGTACTACTTCTTGGGGCAGGTTTATTGCTGCCGGATGGACTCGGCGCAAAACTGCTCTCTTCCCTCTCCCCCGCCTCGTAGCTGCCGCTTCCCGGTTTGCTACCCAGCATTTTCATGTCACTGGCGATGATCTCGGTGGTATAGCGCTCGGCGCCCGCCTTGTCGGTCCATTTACGGGTTTCCAGCCGTCCCTCGACATATACTGGGCGGCCTTTCTTCAGGTATTCACCGGCGATTTCGGCCAATTTGCGGTAAAACGTGACGCGATGCCATTCGGTTTTTTCCTGTTTTTCACCGTTTTTGTCTTTCCAGGTTTCCGTGGTTGCCAAAGTGATGTTAGTCACTGCGTCGCCATTTGGCATGTAGCGAGTCTCGGGGTCTTTACCGAGATTGCCGATGAGTATGACTTTGTTGACTGATGCCATTTACGCTTCTCCCCCAAGTAGTTGAACAACGCCTTTTTCGTCAAAACCTCTCATATCCACTTTCAGGTAAGCCACGCCTTCGCTTGCCAGCACCAGCGCCTCATGCACACCGGGTAGCGCTGCCAATTGACGCGATAGCCCGCTGGCTTTACCCGTGTCCATTTCCTCCACGTGGTACATTTTAGTACGCACGGCGGCAGGTGCCTTCATGGTGGCGGCAAACAGCAGCCATAATGTCAGCAGGACGCCGCAAAACGCAAACAGCGCGGAGCTGCCATGATGTTCAAATAAATAGCCGCCAGCGGTTGCGCCGACAAACGCGCCGAGAAATTGAACACTGCTATAGACGCCTATGGCTGTACCCTTCGCGCCGACCGGCGCAATCTTGGAAATGAGTGAGGGCAAGGTTGCTTCCAGCAGATTGAACGCGGCAAAGAAAACCAGCAGCGCCGCCGCCGTCCCCCATAGGGATTCGAACGTATACGCCAGCAATACCTGGCTTGCCAGCAACACAGCTACCGCAATGACGAAAACCGGTTTGAGTTTGGCCTTCTTTTCCGCATAGATGATCGCCGGAACGATCAGAACCATGGAAAAGAGCAATACCGGAAGATATATTTGCCAGTGAGAATCGACCGCCAGCCCCGACTTGCGCAACGACAACGGCACCACCAGCCACAGCGCCATCAGCACCGCATGTAACGCAAACACACCAAAATCCAGGCGTAGCAATTCGGGATTATGCAACACGTTACCAAAGCGTCCGGAGGAGGCTTCGGTATCGGAATGGAAACGGCTGATCAGCGGATTGGGAATGATCTTATAAACCACCGCCATCGCCAGCAGTGCCAGCACTCCGGTCATGGCGAAAATTCCAGGCACGCCAATCAAACGATTGAGTGCCGGCGCGACAATCAATGAGAGTGCAAAGGTCACACCGATGGTCATGCCAATCGTGGCCATCGCTTTGGTGCGATGCTCTTCGCGGGTGAGATCGGCGGCAAGCGCCATCACCGCCGCGGAAATCGCTCCCGCGCCTTGAATAATGCGGCCAAAAATTACCCAATAAATATCCGTGGCGGATGCGGCCACGAAACTACCTGCGGCGAATAGAATCAGGCCTATGTAAATAACCGGCTTGCGTCCGATCCGGTCGGATAGCCAACCGAAAGGAATTTGCAGTATCGCCTGAGTCAGCCCATAGGCGCCGAGGGCAATACCAACCAGCGTATAGTTGCCGCCGCCGGGCAATTGCTCGGCGTAAAACGCGAATACGGGCAGAATGATGAACATTCCAAACATGCGCAACCCATAGATACCGGCCAAACCGGCGGTAGCGCGCACCTCTATCGGCGACATTTTTTCGGGGGGTGATGATACGGACATGAATCAGATTGGGAAAACGCGGGAAACTTGAGTATATTAACAGGTTTGACCGCACTCAGTAGCCCATGGAACTCATAAAAATTCGCGGTGCACGCACGCACAACCTCAAAAACATCAATCTTGATCTGCCGCGAAACAAGCTGATCGTCATCACCGGTCTGTCCGGCTCCGGCAAATCCTCACTCGCGTTCGATACGCTTTATGCGGAAGGTCAGCGGCGCTATGTGGAATCGCTCTCGGCGTATGCGCGGCAATTCCTGCAATTGATGGAAAAACCCGATGTCGATCTGATCGAGGGTCTTTCCCCCGCTATCGCCATAGAGCAGAAAGCGACCTCGCATAATCCGCGATCGACCGTCGGCACGGTCACGGAGATACACGATTACATGCGCCTGCTATTCGCGCGCGTGGGCGATCCGCAGTGTCCCGACCACGGCATCACGCTGATCGCGCAAAGCGTTTCGCAGATGGTTGATCATATTCTGAAGCTGCCGCCCGATACCCGGCTGATGATACTCGCGCCGCTGGTGGTGGGGCGCAAGGGCGAGCAACTGGATCTGATCGATGAGCTGCGTGCACAGGGTTTCGTGCGGCTGCGGATAGACGGCAAAGTACATGAAATCGACGTGCTGCCAAAACTGCAAAAGAATAAAAAACACACGATTGAAGTGGTGGTGGATAGGCTCAAGGTCACTCCCGATGCCAAGCAGCGGCTCGCTGAATCATTTGAAACCGCGCTACGCCATGCTGACGGACGTGCTTTGGCGGTGGAAATGGATTCCGGCCACGAGCATCTTTTTTCCGCCAAGTTCAGTTGTCCTGTATGCAGCTATTCGCTGCCCGAACTTGAGCCGCGGTTGTTTTCCTTCAATAACCCGATGGGCGCTTGCCCCAAGTGTGACGGGCTGGGAAAAATTACATTCTTCGATCCCAAGCGTATCGTCGCCTTCCCTCATTTGTCGCTGGCTTCCGGCACGATCAAGGGCTGGGATCGACGTAACCAATTTTATTACCAGTTGCTGGCCAGTCTGGCCAAGCATTATGATTTTGATCTGGAGATACCCTTCGAACAGCTTCCTGAGAACATTCAGGGCATCATCCTGAAAGGATCGGGTAGGGAAAAAATTACATTTTCATATTTGAACGAAAGCGGCGCCCGAACCCAGCGGACGCATACCTTCGAGGGCATTATTCCCAACCTGGAGCGGCGCTATAAGGAGACCGAGTCGCAGGCCGTGCGCGAGGAGCTGGCAAAATACCTCAACTCCCAGACCTGTCCCGAATGTGCTGGCACACGTCTACGGCGGGAGGCCCGTCATGTGCGTGTGGGAGGACAGGCTATTTTCGAAATTAACGCGTTGCCTCTGAAGCAGGCCATGGTCTTTTTCGATCAGGTGGAGCTGACAGGGCAGAAGTATGCAATTGCAGAGAGAATCGTCAGGGAAATTTCCAGCCGCATGTTATTTCTCAACAACGTCGGCCTGGATTACTTGTCGCTGGATCGCTCCGCCGATACCTTGTCCGGTGGGGAATCCCAGCGTATTCGACTCGCCAGCCAGATCGGCTCCGGACTGACCGGCGTAATGTATGTGCTGGATGAGCCTTCCATTGGTTTGCACCAGCGCGATAATAGCCGGCTGCTGGAAACACTCAAGAATCTGCGCGATCTTGGCAATAGTGTAATCGTGGTGGAACACGACCAGGACGCCATACTCTCCGCCGATCATGTAGTGGACATGGGGCCGGGCGCAGGCGAGCATGGGGGGGAAATTATCGCGCAAGGCACGCCGGAAGCCATTCGGAAAAGTGCCAGCTCCCTGACCGGGAGATATCTTTCCGGCCAATTGGTCATCGCGCTGCCGGAAAAACGTTCCGAACCGAAGAGCGATCGCTGGCTCAGAATCGAGGGCGCATCAGGTAATAATCTGAAAAACGTTAATCTCAATTTGCCGGTGGGATTGTTTGTTTGTATCACCGGGGTGTCGGGTTCGGGCAAATCCACTCTCATCAATGAAACGCTCTACCTTGCAACGGCACGCTACCTTTACGGCAGCAGCACGGAACCCGCTCCGCATCAGAGCCTGGATGGCCTGGCGTTCTTCGACAAAGTCATCAACATGGACCAAAGCCCCATCGGGCGCACGCCGCGCTCCAATCCGGCCACTTATACCGGTCTGTTCACGCCCATCCGCGAGTTGTTCGCAGGTGTACCCCAGGCGCGCGAACGCGGCTACGGTCCCGGACGGTTTTCATTCAACGTCAAGGGCGGGCGCTGCGAAGCCTGCCAGGGCGACGGTATGATCAAGGTTGAAATGCACTTCCTTCCCGATATATACGTGTCATGCGACGTCTGCCACGGCAAACGTTATAACCGCGAAACCCTGGAGATTCAATACAAGGGAAAAAATATCAACGAAATTCTGCAACTGACGGTGGAGCATGCACACGAATTTTTCAGCGCTGTGCCGGTTGTGGCCCGGAAGCTCCAAACGCTGCTGGATGTGGGCCTGGGCTACATTACCCTGGGCCAGTCGGCGACCACGCTTTCCGGCGGCGAAGCTCAACGGGTAAAGCTTTCGCTGGAACTCTCCAAACGCGATACCGGCCGTACGCTCTACATCCTGGACGAACCCACCACCGGCCTTCATTTCCAGGACATCGATATGCTGCTGAAAGTGTTGCATCGGCTACGCGACCACGGCAACACCGTGGTGGTGATCGAGCATAACCTGGACGTGATCAAGACCGCAGACTGGATCATCGACCTCGGCCCCGAGGGGGGCGAAGGTGGCGGGCAGATTATCGCTGAAGGCACGCCGGAGGAGATAGCAGCAAACGAAAATAGCTTTACCGGTCATTATTTGAAAAGCGTGCTCCATTCCTTATCGAGTTCGTAAGCGGCAAATGCGGCTAATACGGCAAAATGGACCCCCGGCAATGGACCCTCGCAGGCTTCTGCTCAATAGCTTCAATGCCGCAATCACCGCAGCCGATCCGCTGCGTATCGTACCGTGGCACTTGCCCATACCACCCAGGTTACCCAAGGGACGCACTTTGGTGATCGGCGCGGGAAAAGCCGCTGCGGCAATGGCACTGGCGGTGGAAAAGCATTGGCAAAAAGATGCGGTACTGAATGGTATTGTTCTCACTCGCTATGGCCATGGCTTGCCGCTGGAACGCATCACGGTGGTCGAAGCGGGGCATCCCCTCCCCGACACACAGGGTGAACAGGCTGCGCGTGATATTCTGGCGGAGGTGAAAAAACTCGGTGCAGACGATTTGCTGCTATGCCTGGTGAGCGGCGGCGGTTCAAGTCTGCTCTCGTTGCCGGTGGCGGGTGTATCGCTGGACGATCTCAAAAGCGTCACTCGGGAATTGCTGCGCTGCGGTGCATCAATTCAGGAAATCAACACCGTGCGCAAGCACCTCTCCGCTATTCAAGGGGGAAGACTTGTGGCTTCATGCCTTGCACCGGTATTGGCACTAATAATATCCGACGTGACCGGGGATGATGCAACTCATGTCGCTTCCGGGCCATGCGCACCCGACCCGACAACCTACTCGGATGCGCTGGGGATACTCGAACGGTACCGGATTAACGCGCCTGCTGCGGTGCTGGAAATACTGCTGGCGGGCGCGGAGGGCAAGCGCGACGAGACACCCAAACCGGGCGATGCCGTTTTCAGGAATGTGGAAAACCGCGTGATCGCTACAGCCCATGATTCACTGTTGGCGGCGGCAAAATACTTTCATGATCAGGGTATTCCCGCCGTAATACTGGGTGACGCCATAACCGGCGAGGCACGCGATGTCGCCAAAGTTTTTACCGCAATAGTGAAAGAGATTCGTCGATACGGTCAGCCATGGAAACCGCCGGTAGCACTGATCTCGGGGGGCGAGACAACAGTTACGTTACGTCGAAATGGCTATGGTGAACGAGTCGGCTTCAGAGAACCGAGCGCCAGTGGACGGGGTGGCCGAAACACGGAATTCCTGCTGTCGCTTGCCATTGAACTCAACGGCATAGTGGGAATCCACGCCCTCGCTTGCGATACCGATGGCATAGACGGTTCCGAAAACAACGCCGGTGCGATCATGACATCGGATTCATTGCACCGCGCGGCGCAATTGAGCATCAACACCGGAGCCTTGCTTGCCAGCCATGACTCGTATA
>JBKJYB010000354.1:0-2530 GCA_046716045.1 Nitrosospira sp. | reverse complement strand
GCCGTACGGGAGCCAATCGGCAGTTTGATATACCGCTGTCCGGCATCGGTGTGGTGCGTCACCGAAATCGGCGCGATCAATACCACCGCATTGATATCGGCGGCTTGTGGCGTTTCGATCACAAAAGTGCTCGCATAGGTGACAGCGGGCGGCGCATTCGATATCACCGGGCGTGCGCCCAGGCTAAGATAGCCAGGCGAGTAAAGCTCCACCGAATGCTGGTCGGAGTCTGCCGTGCCCGGCGCAACCCCTCCCGCTGCCACGATTCTTCCGTCCGGCAACAGAATGCATACGGAGTGGTACTGGCGCGGAAAGTTTAACGGGGCGCCGGGTGTCCAGGTATCCGTCGCCGGATCGTAAGTTTCCGTTTCCAGCACGGGTGTGGGTGACCATTTCTGGCCGTTGCTGTGACCGCCTATGATGAGTATCCTGCCAGTGGGCAACACGACGGCATTGACGTTTGTCCGGCCGAAATTCATGTCCGCGATACGCGCCCATGCCGAGCCCGCGATACCGCCGCTGAATTCGATCACTTCGGCGGTAGCATTATTACGCGCGGTGGCGGGGCCGGATACCCCGCCGCCAAAGACGTAAAGACTCGTGTGTTCCGGGCTCACGGTCGTATCGATCATGAGAAGGCTCATGCCTTCCTGGCGATCATAAAACTGCTGCTGCCCGTAGTCGGTCCAATTGCCATTGTTGGGTCCCGTCATGGTCAGATAAGCGGTCTGGGTCCCCGTTGCACCGGCCCACCCGGCACGGGTATAGAAAATTTCCCCTGAGGGGAGGAGATGCATGCCGGGATACAGTTCATCGAATGAACGGTTTGCTCCGGCCACCGGCGTCCATGCCCCGCCGCCGAATACCTCGACTTCCGCCGCGATGGGGTGTCCGCCGGAAAACGCGAGTACGCGCCCGTCGTTCAGGCTCAATGCTGTCGGATACCAGCGCGCGTGCGCCATGCTGGCGGCTGGACCAAACGTCCCATTGTCGGGAGTTGCCGCATCAGGCGTGAAGATGAAGCAGCGATTGTTGGTATGCCCCGCCCCGTTTGTGTCGCCGCCGGTGACAAGCAAGCGGCCGTCAGGCAGGAAAGTATGTCCGCTACAGAAAAAATCCTCCGGCAACGTAATGACGCCGGGCATGATCTGTTTGGTTACGGGGTCCCAGATACGGGCCTCGAGCGGATAATTCCTTTCCGCCGCGCCGGAAAATAGCAAAACATGCCCCGTATTCAATAGCGCCCCATGCACCACAAAAATCGGTGACGGTTCCAGCAGCTCCCAATTGTCTTCGCCGTCCCCGCCGCAAGGATGGTGCCCTACCTCGGGGCATTCATGTACACGCACTGCTGGAAGTTGGTAACAAATCCTGTCGAGCTCTTCATCGCTTAGCTCGACTTCCTGCGTAGCGCGAAGCACCGCAGCCATGCCTTCCATCATGTGCATTTCCACATGACAGTGGATCAGGAAATCGCCCTGCAGGCGGTATTTCTTGCGTTTTTTCTCGCATGAATCCGGGTAGGCATCTTTCGACGGGTGTCCATGCTGATCCTCAGACGAAGACATGGAAGAACGGGTGGAGTGTTCATGAGCATGTCCGTGTTCATGCTCATGCTCAGGCTCGGCTTCCGGCTGGGAGGGACGCCGCGCCTCATGTCCATGCTGGGGTGCATCATGCCCGCCTTCATCCTCAGGCAGGGAGGGATGAGGACCCTCATGCCCCTCGTGAGGCTTGCATTCACATTCAAGCGGTAAGGGGAGGAGAATAACCGGCGGCACGACTGTATCGGCGACAAACGATTCGGCAGGCCCGAGGGAACGCGTATCGATCCATTCATTGCCCCACCGCCAGCGCTGCCCGTGCAGGTGGAAATTGTGCCATACCATGCTCAAATCCAGGTTGAAGACGTACCAACGCACGCGGGTGCCATATTCCGCCACGATAGTCGGCGTATTCCCCACAAATGTACGCCCGTTGATGGCGAATGACTCCAGACCGGCGCCGCTGCGCTCGGTTACGGTATGGGGTTGATTCCCGGCATGGTTCCAGGTGACGGTCGCACCCACCCCCACCGTTATATCGTCGAGTTCGAAGCGTGCCGGGGTATGCAGAATATTGATGGTTGCCGTAAGGGGACCCGCCATCGTGACACGCACGCGCCCCTGCATCGGATGAAAACGGCAGTAGTATTCAAAAGTGCCTTCCTCATTGAAGGTGAAGTTGAATTGGTCGCCCGCATTGAGAGAATCGCTGTCGAACAGCGCGGCGCCGACATTCGCCGTCAGGCGGTGAAAAAAGATAGGCACCTCAAGGTCTGTTTTGTCGCAGTGGGGGTTGCGAACCACGATGCCGCCGAAGAGTCCGCGCTTTACGACTTCCTCGATATGCATGTGATGGTCGTGGAAAGGCCATGCGCCGATGGCGTCCTCCTTGACATCGAAGACGTAACACCATTGCTCTCCAGGACAAATCGCATCGCTGCGATTCGGTCCATCGTATTCCTGTACGCCAAACGGCCATGAGCCAT
>JBKJYB010000353.1:0-7055 GCA_046716045.1 Nitrosospira sp. | reverse complement strand
CTGCTGCGCCGCCAGCCAGACTTTCCTCGTGAATATCTGAGCTATGGGCGCATGCGACTGTTCATGCTGCTGATGCTATGGGGGAAGGTCGATCGCTCTTACCTCATGCACGTCCCGTCCGTGGTTTACCGTTACTGGTCTCGAACCACCGCTCACGGCGCGGACTGAACAAATAGACAGGAAAAAAATCGACCCGGTATGACTCAACCCAATGCTGAATTCTTGGGGGCGATGTGTTTAGGGGCTACCATGGCAAGCGTATCCGCAAGCTCCCTGGATGAACGGGCTGGCGCGTGATTCCCGGCATAAGCGAACAGGATCGGCATCTCAAATTTCTCGTCTTTCATGCTCTCAATGAAGACTGATTTGAAGCATGTTGAAAGTTCCTTCGCCAAGCTATCCTTCGTGAATTTGACGACATGGCTTGGTTCGTCGATTGGACCAAGACAATTGTCGGGAACGAATATCATCAATGCGCCCGCAGGCTTAAGAATGCGGCGCAGCTCGTGTAAAAATTTTCGCCGCCGGATAATGTGCTCAAGCACCTGGGACGCAATAACGACATCGAATTGTTCATCGGGCAGGGGAAGATCAGGCAATCGCGCATGGTGCATTGTAATTCCATGCCCGCTGAGAACCTTGACGGCATGACTCGAAACCTCAAGGCCCTCAAGGTTTGAATAGCCGTATTCCTGCAAATATCGAAGCAGCGAACCCGTACCGCAGCCTACATCCAGTATACGGTCTGTGCTCGACGTCAGGGTTCTTATAAGTCGATTCTTGGTCGGCCAATCGCGGCTTCCGAGCTGCCAACTGATGTCGAAAGCCGCATCCCAATACTCTTCCGATTCGTGTCGAGAATGGATATTCGCCAGTAAATGATAGCCGAGTGGAAAATGCTCGGAAAAAAAATTTTTAACACGCCACGGTATCATATCGTTACTCCTTAATTCAAAACCCCAGAGCTTCTTGCAAGAGTCGAAAAGGCTTGTCATTTCGATTCGTTGCGCGTTGCTCCGCACCACAAAAAGCACACATTCCACCCTGTCCAATCGTCGAATTCAGGTTCAAATCAGATATTCCTGCCTTGATAACGACGATAATAAACGCTCTTGTTTGATAATGCGGGAATGCGCATATACGTGATCCGGCCTAATGGTTTTAACCCTGCCTTGATTATCCCACGTTGAGACGCGTGGTTTTTCTGGTCGGCCATCATGTAAATGCGTTCAACCCCATTCTGAAACTGAAGATTTGATAGAAATTGGATCACATAAGGATAAATTCCGAGACCCCGGCATTTTTCTAATGTAAAACAATTGACAATTTCTACTTCACGATCCTCAAGAGCCAACCGCTGAAAGGGCTCCTTTGAATATTCGGCGGCAGTATAAACCCAGCTCATATGAACCAACTCCCCGCCTATGTAGCCCCCATAGGCTGTGTCGATTCCGCGCGTCGCATGATATAACCTTGCTTGGTCCGCAAATCTCCCGTTGCCATATGTGAGCTTAAATAAATCATCTTGGGTCATCCTTCTGATATCGAGATCTGATCGGAACTTGACAGATGGCATTTCACTGTAAGTCCAGCCGAACAATACCAAGCTGTTAAAGTCAATAAAGGACGCTATAGAGATTTGGTTAATCGGGATTAGACGCTTCAGATAAGTCTTGGCGAAGGCGGTCGCTGTTTCCCGCAGTTCCTGTAGGGTCGGCATAGGGCTATTCAACGAAGATATGGTGTCACTCGCACGAGAACTGATATCCCATCCATGATAGCGGGGGTAATGTGCCGGTATGGGCGATCCGTGACAGGGCCTCATAACACTGAGCTATTGCCGCCGCTGCGTCGTCCCTGGCCGGAATGATCATATTCAAATTATACAAACGATTTGGTGCCGCCAGATTCAGCGAGATTGACCCATTCGCATCCGAGGTCAATCTGGCGATGAAATTGTGGTGGGATTGCTGCATTCCAGCCAATAGCTCTAAGCTTACCTTCCTCACATTCAAGCAGCGGGGTTGATGCGAGAAACGATTGCGCCGCCTGTGATCCCAAATCGAACTTTACGCCGATAAAGGAATGCACCCCCTCGATTTGACCATTCGCCACTTTCAGTTCCGGAGCCATAAGGGTGGCTCCCCACTTGAGCTTGAAATTTAGCGGACCATCGTCTGCGAAAGGATTGCTCGAACCCAGGTTGACCCACTCGAAACCGTTCTCCTGCGCCCACAGGAAGGATTGATTATAAAGCGCTGCAACAATACCTTTCTTCAACCACTGGTCCTCTCCATTACGCCAGCCTAGATTAGCGATCCTGACCGTTTTCGGCTCATCCAGCGCAAGCAGAATCGCTCCAACCCATTGATCTTCCAAATGAGACCCAATGAGAACGCCGTTCTGGTAGGTACGTTCGATGTTCTGCCATTGTGACAAAAATGCGCGTTCCTCGTGCCGGATCTTCACCGTGGGGACCAGCATCTGGTGGAAAAATTCATGGATCGCTTTGTCGCCTTGCAGAAGGTCAAAACGGTATCCAAGACGACGCGCCACGCGCAAATCGTCCTTCGCGCCCTTGCTCGTGATCAGCTCATTTATGGGCTTGCGCAAATCGACAAGGCAATTGACGAACAAAGGCATGACGTGCCACCCGCGTTGTGCGAACAAAGGCATGGTCCATGGATTTAATGGGCATAGAGTCATGTCGGCAGTCAAAGCGGGAGTTCGTCCTCCCAGTATCTGAAGGAGCGAGAACTGACCCAGTGAGACAGGCTCTATTGCGCGACCAAACAATTTGTGGGTCCATGATGCGTACTGGGGCCGATCTCCGAGATAGAGAACCGTGCCCTCACTTTTACCTTCAGGAAGCTGGGCGCGCACACGATATGCAGGCATCCGCCAGTTTTTCAGCGTGTCCTGCAGGCTGATCGATCCAATGTTTATTTGACGACGAAGATTATCCGGCAATACGGCGTGCACACGTCGAAGCAGGGGCTTAAGCGAGTGCAAACTCAAACCTGCTCCTTCCCAAAATGAAAAAGCCGCCGCAACAGGCAAGAAACGGTGTCTCCTGGCATGAACCTTGCCGCCTCAAGATCGATTCTTTCAGTGGCCGCGCCGAAGCCGGTCTTGAATTTCACCAGCCCCGATTCCGGATCTGGATCGTTAGTGCCCCCAAGGTTGAATACCTCCTTTCCTTCATCGCGAAGCACACAGGCAATTTCATGAATAAGAAGATGGGCCGCACCACAATCCATGCCTTCCGGGCTGGTGCCCTGAGTATGACTGTATCCGGACTTTTCAGCCAGTAATATGATGTTGGAGGAGACTACCTGACCGGCCAGTGTTGCTTGAAAAATCTCCGCGGCACCAGACTCGACCAAGTGATACAGATTCTCTACCGTTACGGACGTTGTTACATTTTCGCCGCGTTCCTTTCGCCGATGCATGGAGGCACTGATCAACCGCGCATGGGCCTCGACCGCCTTTCGATCACGCACACGTTGTATCTCTACACCGGTTTTTCTCGCGCGCTTAATTCTGTAAGCGTGCCCTTTGGACATTTTTTTCAAGACATCGGAATGTTTCAGATTCAGCACATACTCCCATCGGGCAGTGCGGCTCGTTTCATCGCTTAGGGGTGGAATTACGCCGCTCTGGGAGCCAAAGCTATTTATCGACAAGTCGGAAACACCCTGCTGGCGGCAGAAGTCCCTTAACCCCTCCCAGAATGGGTCATCGATTGGAAGGCTCGGCATGGATGGTATTTCCAGCGAGCGTCTCACCCGGCCGGTTTTCATGAAGGCGGGACAGCGTATTCTTGATCCGGCATTATCATCATTGGTCAGGATCAATGGCGTAAATCCTTGACTACGTCGAAAGTCAATATACTGGTACGTATAAAACGGATTCGCTGGATTCGAGGCAGCGATTTCCCTTGCGAGTATCGGGTTTGTCCCTGATTCCGCTTTGAATATTCCAGTCATTTCGCTTTCATTCTCTTTGGGTAAAAAGTGCAAAGCAGATCACGGTACAACGCGAGCGTTATCGTGTCAATGCGACCAAAGTACGGGATGCGTCGCGAACAAGCCATGTTATTATTTCACCTGAAATAGGGAAGACAGAGTGAAATTCACTTCAATTGCGCGCATTGCGCGAGATAAATATTCTGGCGTGGGATGGCGCCAGAGTTACTGGGATGCCAGAGCGCTGGTGAGCGAGATAGCACGACTGTCAGAACCGGAGAATCGGGTTTTCGGACGACATGTGCTTGGGGACTATTGGCGCTACCTGACGCAAGCGACTCGCCCGGAGCATGGCGAGACCGCGTTGCGGGCCCATGTGGCGGTGAAATGGCTATTGTACGCGCAGCAGGCAACGCAGGACGACGGCGTGCCGCTTGGCTACTTTCCATGCCGCGGCGAGCCGGCCGGATGGATGTCGTCGTATCCTGAAACAACTGGCTACATCATTACCTCGCTGCTCGCCTACGCCGAATATTTCGGTGATCCCGCCGTGCGGGACGCGGCGCTCAGGATGGCGCACTGGGAGACCGTAATCCAGATGCCGTCGGGGGCGGTCCAGGGCGGTCCAGTTTCCTCACCGGACCGGCAGACCGCCGCGGCGTTCAACACCGGTATGGTGCTCGATGGATGGTGTTCTGCATTTGGTGTGAGCGGTGCCGCGGAATTTCTGGAAGCGGGCAGGCGCGCCGCCGATTTTCTCGTGGGAGATCTGGACAGCGAAGGCTATTTTCGTACCAACGGGGCGTATGTCAGCACCGGCGAAATAAAGACGTACACCTGTCTGTGTGCCTGGGCGATGTACCGGTTCGGAGAAATCGCCGGAGACCGTGTTTATCAGGATACCGCAGTCAAGGCGATCGAAGCCGCATTGCGTCAGCAGCAGTCGAACGGCTGGTTCGCACACAACTGTCTGACGCGGTCAGACGCGCCGCTCACGCACACAATAGGGTATACGTTGCAGGGCGTGCTGGAAGTCGGGGTGGCCGCACAACGGCCGGATTTTGTGACTGCCGCGAGGATGGGTGTCGACCCGCTGGTTGCCCGCGTCGACCGTCGTGGATTGCTGGCTGGGCGCTTTTATTCGGATTGGGAACCGGCGGCCCTGTCGTCGTGTCTCACCGGCAATGCTCAGATTGCGATTGTTTGTTACCGTCTTTTTGAGCTGACAGGTATGATCAAACATAAACAAGCCGCAGACGCGCTGGTCGGCGCATTGAAAGTACTGCAGGAGACAGAATCACCAAACCTGGCGCTCAATGGCGCGATTGCCGGTTCGTTTCCGCTATTCGGCGGATATATGCGGGCCGGCTATCCGAACTGGGCGACCAAGTATTTTCTGGATGCGCTGTTGTTGCAACATCGGCTTACCCGATGAACGTGATGATGAGCGCGGATGTCGCCAGTGCATTACTCTTCCGCAGACCGAGTCTTAGGCATGTTGCTTCGCGATCTTCATCTTTATATTAACTTTCCCCAGTAAAGCAATAGTTACATTTTTAGATGCGAATTAACTAGATTATCCATGAGAGACATTCTCGTTACCCTGATAGTCTTCGGTTCCCTGCCTTTCATCTTCAAGAGGCCGTATCTCGGTGTCCTGATGTGGGTATGGCTCAGCGTCATGAATCCTCATACGCAAGGGTGGGGATTCGCCGCCTCTTTCCCTTTTGCCGCGATTATCGCGGGAGTGACGATGATGAGCCTTCTCTTCACCAAGGAGCCAAAAAACTTCCCCCTTGCCCCCGTTACCCTGGTTCTCATGGCTTTTGTGTTATGGATGAATGTGAGTACGGTCTTTGCCATTCATCCAGAAGAAACATTCATCCAATGGAAGAAGGTGATGAAAATCATGCTCATGACTTTTGTAACCCTCATGATCATAAAAACAAAACAACACATACAGCTTCTTGTGCTGGTAGTGGTCATTTCTCTTGGATTCTACGGTGTCAAAGGTGGCATTTTCACGATAAAAAGCGGGGGGATAGATTTAGTCTGGGGGCCCGAAGGGACCTTCATCCAGGGAAACAACGAGCTTGCCCTCGCGCTCATCATGACCATTCCTCTGATGCACTATTTGCAGATGATTTACCGGAACATATGGGTACGCCACAGCCTGACGGTCGCGATGATACTTTGTGCGGCTGCCGCCTTCGGAAGCCATTCGCGCGGGGCGTTACTCGCAATTGCCGCCATGGGCGCATTCCTGTGGCTCAAGAGCCGCCAGAAATTCTCTCTTGGATTTTTGATGATATTGGCTATTCCGGTTCTGGTTATGTTCATGCCTGACAAGTGGTCGGAAAGAATGGACACTATCAACACCTACGAAGAAGATGGCTCGGTCCAAGGGCGTTTCAATGCCTGGTGGATGGCTTTCAATCTGGCTACGGACCGGCCGTTGACCGGCGGTGGCTTCGAAGTTACTACCCGTGAACTTTTTGACCGCTATGCCCCCGATATTATGGATAAACCCCGCGCCGCCCACAGTATTTATTTTCAGACCCTTGGCGAGCATGGTTTTGTTGGTTTGGCTTTATATCTTTTGCTTGGCTTCCTGACCTGGAAGACAGGCTCATGGATTATCCGCAATACCGCGAAGCGGGAAGAATATCGATGGGCCTTCAATTTGGCCACCATGATTCAGGTGAGTCTTGTGGGTTTTGCGGTGGGTGGAGCATTCCTCAGCCTGCTCTATTTCGACGTGCCTTATTATCTGATGGCGGCCATGGTGGCCACGCGTGTTCTAGTGGAGAAGGAGCTGAAGGAGAAGGCCGCCCTGGCCATCATTGAAAAACGTAGAGATGCTCAACGTCAATTTGGAAACTTGAATCCATCACAATCGCAACAAATTGCCAGGGACTCAGGTTAGCGGTATGCGCACCGAAACAGGTTATTCCATGGCTTGCCTGGTAGGGCGTCTGGATAGTGCGTATGCCTGCGCATGAATCCCGCTACCCCGAAAGCCTGGTCAAGCCTGTGCCGCTCTGGACCTTATTGCCGAGCCGTGCGCTCCTGAGCCTGCTTTCTCCG
>JBKJYB010000352.1:0-5006 GCA_046716045.1 Nitrosospira sp. | reverse complement strand
GGGAGATCATCCGTGCCGGTTTGGCCACTTTTGTCAGTGACATGCAAACCGCGCCAGGTCGTTTCAATCTCTTCAGTCACCGTGGCGCCACACTCATTGCCGACTATGGTCACAACGCCGATGCCATCCGGGCACTCGTGCATGCGATCGATAGCATGCCAGCCAAGCGGCGCTCGGTCGTCATTAGCGGCGCCGGAGACCGTCGCGATGAAGATATTCGTCAGCAAACCGAGATTCTCGGTGACGCTTTTGACGAGGTGGTGCTTTATCAGGATCAATGCCAGCGAGGCCGTGCCGACGGAGAAGTGCTTGGCCTGTTGCGGCAAGGTCTGGAGAACGCGAAGCGCACTCGTGAAGTCAAGGAAATCCGTGGCGAGTTTGTAGCCATCGATGCCGCCTTCGCAAGCCTGAAAGCTGGCGAGCTATGCCTTATTCTTGTCGATCAGGTGGAGGAGGCGCTCGGATACATCACTAAGCGGGTTGTCGCGGGTTAAATATTGCTATTCTCGTTCATTCTGGGAGAGTGGCCAGTTTGTGTCCCCCATACTTTGCATCGCGCCCCCGATCCCCGATCTCGGGCGTAACGGCGACCTTAATTGCAATTTTCCGGGGTTAAAACTTAAACTGAAATAAGTGGACAGGTTGATGTGCTAAGCTTACTGAGGGTCGTGCTTGGTGTGGTGTACTAACTGAAGAGGAGAAGAATCGTGGCCGAAGATAGTATTTATCGAATAACAGAGATAGTTGGAACCAGCAAGATATCCTGGGAGGATGCCGCCAAAAATGCCATCAAGGCTGCGTCAAAAACTTTGAGAGATTTGCGGGTTGCGGAAATAATTAAGCTTGATATGGTAATTGAGAATGGTAAAGTGACCGCGTATCGCACCAGAGTGAATTTGTCTTTCAAATACGAAGTCAGTAGTAAAAAGCCGGGTAAGTAGCCAGGTCGGCGATAACCCGGAATAAAAAAGGCGCGGATTACGCGCCTTTTTTATGTTCTTGATTCTTACCTACAAAGCGGCGGCGGCTTCTTCCTCAAACTGAAGTTTCACCTTGTTATCGGCATCTATATCCACAGTCACTCTGCCGCCGTTGGCGAGACGTCCGAACAGCAACTCATCCGCCAAGGCGCTGCGTATGGTGTCCTGAATGAGCCGCGCCATGGGGCGGGCGCCCATGAGAGGATCAGCGCCATTTTTGGCGAGATATTCTCTCAGCGCATCGGTGAATATCGCCTCCACTTTCTTCTCATGCAACTGCGTTTCAAGTTGCATCAAGAACTTATCCACTACGCGCAGAATCACGTCCCGGTCCAGAGCAGCGAAAGAAATGATCGCATCCAGCCGGTTGCGGAATTCCGGCGTAAACATGCGTTTGATATCCGCCATTTCATCACCTGCCTGAGTCGACTTGGTGAAGCCCATTGAGGCTTTGCTAAGCGATTCGGCACCGGCGTTGGTGGTCATGACGATGACCACGTGGCGGAAGTCCGCCTTGCGGCCATTGTTGTCCGTCAAGGTACCGTGATCCATCACTTGCAGCAGGATATTAAAAATATCCGGGTGAGCCTTTTCAATTTCATCCAGCAGCAGTACCGAATAGGGCTGCTTGATGATGGCCTCGGTGAGCAGCCCGCCCTGGTCAAACCCGACATATCCAGGTGGAGCGCCGATCAGGCGTGACACCGCATGCCGCTCCATGTATTCAGACATGTCGAAACGATGCAAATGAATGCCTAATGCGTAAGCCAGTTGCCGTGCCACCTCGGTTTTGCCGACGCCGGTGGGACCGGAGAAAAGGAATGAGCCGACCGGTTTTTGCGGGTTGCCCAAGCCGCTCCGCGCCATTTTGATTGCCGTTGTCAATGCATTGATGGCCTTGTCCTGACCGAACACGACAGCCTTCAAGTCGCGATCCAGCGTCTTCAGGGTATTGCGGTCATCGCTGGAGACATTTTGTGGCGGAATGCGCGCAATCTTGGCGATAATATCTTCGATCTCGTGCTTGCTGATCACCTTGCGCTGCTTTGATTTCGGCAGGATACGCTGTGCCGCGCCGGCTTCATCGATCACGTCTATTGCCTTATCCGGCAGATGCCGGTCATTGATGAAGCGTGCCGCCAATTCCGCAGCGGTGGTGAGCGCGATCGCGGTATATTTGACGCCATGATGGGCCTCGTAGCGGGGCTTCAGGCCCCGCAGGATGGCCACGGTCTCTTCCACGCTCGGCTCAGGCACATCGATTTTCTGAAAGCGGCGTGACAAGGCGTGATCCTTTTCGAAAATCCCCCGGTATTCGCTGTAAGTGGTGGCGCCGATACATTTCAGTTGGCCGGTATTAAGTATCGGCTTAAGGAGATTGGAGGCGTCCAGCGTCCCTCCGGAAGCCGCACCAGCGCCGATGAGCGTGTGAATTTCATCAATGAATAGGATGGCATTGGCACTGTCGAGCAACTGTTTCAGCACCGCCTTCAAACGCTGTTCGAAATCGCCACGGTATTTGGTTCCGGCCAGCAGCGCGCCCATGTCCAGGGCGTAAACCTGGTGGTGCGCAAGCACATCGGGAACGTCATTTTCTATGATTCGGCGTGCCAGTCCCTCGGCGATAGCGGTTTTGCCCACTCCCGCCTCACCCACTAACAGGGGATTATTCTTGCGACGGCGGCACAGCGTCTGTATCAGGCGTTCCAATTCTTTCTCACGCCCGATCAGGGGATCGATCTTGCCCGCGAGGGCCTGGGTGTTCAGATTCACAGCGTAGCTTTCCAGTGCGCCGCCCGCACCCAATTCCTGCTCGGTATCGCCTTCACTTTCGGTTTTCGCGCTGCTACCTTGGGGCACCTTGCTAATGCCATGCGAAATATAATTCACCACGTCGAGTCGCGTCACACCCTTTTGGTGCAAAAAATAGACTGCGTGAGAATCCTTCTCGCCGAATATGGCTACCAGCACGTTGGCGCCCGTGACTTCTTTCTTTCCCGAAGACTGGACATGCAGGATCGCGCGCTGGATGACCCGCTGAAAACCGAGCGTAGGCTGAGTGTCTACTTCACCGCTGCCACCCACTGTCGGGGTATTCTCGGTAACATGCTCCGCCAGCAGTCTGCGCAAATCATCTATGTCAACCGAACATGCACGCAGCACCTCGGCGGCGGTGGGATTGTCGAGCATGGCCAGCAATAAATGCTCCACCGTAATGAATTCGTGCCGCTTCTGCCGCGACTCGACAAACGCCATATGTAAACTGACTTCCAGCTCTTGAGCAATCATTTCACGTCTCCTCCATCACGCACCTTAGCGGATGTTGATGCTGCCTTGCAAATGTGACCACCTGCTCAACCTTGGTGATAGCGACATCGTTGGGATACACCCCGCACACTCCCGCACCGTCTATATGAACTTTGAGCATAATTTGTGTAGCCTGTTCTCGGTTCATCGAAAAAAAAGTCTGCAACACAGTCACCACGAAATCCATAGGCGTGAAATCATCATTCAGCAATATCACTTTAAACATTGGTGGCGGCTTGAGTTTACTCTTTTCAACCTCCAGTACAACATCTCCATGATCTCTCGTTGCCATATCATGATTTCCTGTCTCGTCTGTTCATCAGTTAGAGTATGACTATAACTGAATGTGCTTTCACTACTATATTTGACGATTACATCGAAATATTCAAGTACCTTGAGAAAATTATTCTATTGCAATTCTACAAAATAAGTGCATGAGTACTTGACTTGAACAACGGATTTGCGTAAAACGGCTCTTGGCGTTTGGCTTCAAGCTCTCTGCAGTACCGGTTACAGCCGTTTGCGGTCTTGAAACTCAAACAGTGTTCGGGTTTCCGGCCCGGTTTTTTTTATAGGAAGCAATAATGGCAACAGGTACAGTGAAATGGTTCAACGACTCCAAGGGTTTTGGTTTCATCACCCCGGATGATGGTAGCGAAGATTTATTTGCTCATTTCTCCGCAATCAACATGTCCGGGTTCAAAACGCTCAAGGAAGGTCAGAAAGTGAGCTTCGAAGTCACACAGGGTCCAAAGGGCAAACAAGCATCAAACATTCAGTCTGCCTAGTGATCTCCTGCTGGCGCGGTAAAACCGTGATCAGCTTGTAATTACAGGATTATACAAAACCCCTTGCCAGCTAAGCCGGCAAGGGGTTTTTTTCAGGCATGAAATTAGAAAGAAAATATCAAGTCATTCTGTCGATCAATGCCTGGCCGAATGCCGAACAGGAGACTTTCCGCGCATCGGACATTTGGCGTGCAAAGTCATAAGTCACGACTTTATCCTGAATGGTTTTCTCCATCGCATGGATTATCCGATCAGCGGCCTCCACCCAGCCTATGTGCCGCAGCATCATTTCCGCCGACAGGATGAGCGATCCGGGATTAACCTGGTCCTTGCCGGCGTATTTTGGCGCGGTACCGTGGGTTGCCTCGAACATTGCAATCGAGTCGCTGAGATTTGCACCCGGCGCTATGCCGATACCACCCACCTGCGCCGCCAAAGCATCGGAAATATAGTCACCGTTCAGATTCAGTGTGGCAATCACGTCGTATTCCTCCGGGCGCAACAAGATCTGTTGCAAAAAGGCGTCAGCGATCACATCCTTGATAACGATTCCGCCTGTGTCTTCGGGCAACTTCATCCATGGCCCGCCATCCAGCAGGCTTGCACCGAATTCCCTCGCTGCCAATGCATAACCCCAATTTTTGAACGCTCCTTCGGTAAATTTCATGATGTTGCCCTTGTGCACCAGCGTAACCGAACGGCGCTTGTTATCTATCGCGTACTGTATTGCCTTGCGCACCAGACGTTCGGTGCCTTCGCTGGATACCGGCTTGATGCCGATTGCCGATGTTTGTGGAAAGCGTATCTTGGTGACACCCATGTCCGTTAATAAAAAATTGATGACCTTCTTCGCATCCTCTGACCCGGCTTCCCATTCGACACCGGCGTAAATGTCTTCCGAATTCTCGCGAAAAATCACCATATCGGTTTT
>JBKJYB010000351.1:0-5767 GCA_046716045.1 Nitrosospira sp. | reverse complement strand
CCCGCTTTCTTGTGCCAGGAAAGCAGCGTGGCTTCCGCCACCGACTCGGATAGCACCGGAACTTTTACTTCGACTAGCATAGACTAACCTCCTGGTTAAACTTTCTCGCGAAACGCCGCAGCCACCAATTCCTTCTGCTGGAAATTGTGCTTCGCCAGGTATCCTACCGCAGGGGATGCCGAGGACGCACGCAATGCGTAGCCCAAAACCTGGTCTGGCCGCATATGCCGCAGCAGATAATGTTGGATGCGGTGCCACGCCCCTTGATTGCCGGGTTCTTCCTGGCACCATAGGATATCTCTGGCTTGTGGATAGCGATCGATTTCAGTCTGAAAATCATCATGTGGAAACGGGTACAACTGCTCGATTCGGATAATCGCGATATCTTCGATCTGATGCTCCCTGCGGTATGCCAACAGATCGTAATATACCCTGCCACAGCAGGCGATGATGCGACGCACATTATCCGGATCAAGCTTCTGAGTTTCCGGAATCACATTCTGAAAATTGCCATCGGCGAGTTCCGCAAGACTCGATACCGATTCCTTATGGCGCAACAGGCTCTTGGGGCTCATGATGACAAGCGGCTTGCGCAGCGGACGGATCATCTGCCGTCGCAGCACATGAAACATTTGTGCCGGCGTGGATGGAACGCACACCTGAATATTGTATTCCGCGCATAGTTGCAGATAACGTTCAGGGCGCGCCGAGGAGTGTTCCGGGCCTTGTCCTTCGTAACCGTGCGGTAGCATCAACACCAGACCGCATAGCCGTCCCCACTTGGCCTCGCCGGAAGCGATGAACTGATCGATCACTACCTGCGCGCCATTGGTGAAATCGCCAAACTGTGCTTCCCATACCACCAGTTCATCCGGCTCCGCGGTTGCGTAGCCGTATTCGAAGCCGAGTACCGCTTCTTCTGACAATACGGAATCGATTATCACGAAATCCGGTTGTTCCGGCGCAATATGGCGCAATGGCACATAGGTGCCTTCGTCCCATCGCTCCCGGTTCTGGTCGTGCAGCACCGCATGCCGGTGGAAGAAAGTTCCGCGTCCAGAATCCTGGCCCGAAATGCGTATGGGGAAGCCATCTTTCAGAAGTGCCGCGTAGGCGAGATTTTCGGCCATCCCCCAATCCAGCGGCAGCTTTCCTTCACCCATCAGGCGGCGGTCGGCGATAATCTTTTCCACGCGCGGATGCAATTTGAATTTGGCGGGAATATCGGTTAGCCGCTCCGCCAGATTCCGTAATTCGGATCCCGACAATCCGGTCTTTACCTTTGCATTCCACTTACTATTCTTCAGAAAAGGCGTCCAGTCCACCGCCTTAAGAGATTTGTAATCATAAAGGATGGTTTTGTTAGGATTGCGGCCCACATCCATGTCATCGCGATAGGCCCTTGTCATCTGCTCAGCCTCACCGGCATTGATGACCCCTTCCGTCTCCAGTTTATCGGCATAGAGTTTGCGCGTACCGGGATGGCGGCCAATAATCTTGTACATCAATGGCTGGGTCACCATCGGTTCGTCCTGTTCGTTATGGCCGAGCGTCCGGAAACAGACCATGTCCACGACCACGTCTCTATGGAATTTCATCCGGAAA
Source organism: Nitrosospira sp. (assembly GCA_046716045.1). Taxonomy (GTDB): domain Bacteria; phylum Pseudomonadota; class Gammaproteobacteria; order Burkholderiales; family Nitrosomonadaceae; genus Nitrosospira. Next base: position 4,162 of record JBKJYB010000351.1, on the reverse strand, counting down.
TCAAGCGCGATTTCGGTCACCATGATGACCGCTTCGGGATCGTCGCCATTGACATGAAAAACCGGCGCCTCGATCATTTTTGACACGTCGGTGCAATAAAGCGTGGAGCGGGTGTCCCGCGGGTCGGAGGTTGTGAAACCGATCTGGTTATTGATAATGACATGCACCGTCCCGCCAGTGCCGTAGCCGCGGGTTTGCGACAGATTCAGGGTTTCCATTACTACGCCCTGCGCGGAATAAGCGGCATCGCCGTGCAGCAGCACCGGTAGCACCAGATTGCCTTCCCTGTCTTGCAAGCGGTGTTGACGGGCGCGTACAGAGCCCTCTACCACCGGGTCCACGATTTCTAGATGTGAGGGATTAAATGCTAGCGTCAAGCGCATGATCCCGCCCGGCGTGGATACCGCCGAGGAAAAGCCCTGGTGATATTTGACATCGCCTTCAGTCAGTTCTTGCGGTTGCTTGCCTTCAAATTCCTGGAACAGATCAGCGGGCACTTTACCCAACGTGTTGACCAATACGTTAAGTCGCGCGCGGTGCGCCATGCCGATGACCATCTGTTGTACGCCCATTCCCCCGGCGCGCTGCAGTAGGTTATCCAATAACGGAATCAGGCTTTCGCCGCCTTCGCCCGAGAAGCGTTTCTGGCCGACATAGCGTGTGTGCAGATATTTTTCCAGCCCTTCCGCCGCGTTGAGGCGCTCCAGAATATGGTGCTTGTATTCAGCGGAGTAATCGGGTTGTGCGCGCGGACCTTCGATGCGATTTTGTATCCAGCGCTTCTGCTCGGTATCGGTGATATACATATATTCGACGCCGATACTGCCGCAGTAGGTTTGCTGCAGTATCTGAAGAATTTCCCGTAGCGATGCGCGGGACGGACCCATTAACGAACCGGTGCCAAAAACTGTGTCCAGGTCTGATTCCGCTAATCCATAGTGGCCAGGATTGAGCTCCGCAATGTAAGGCTTTTCCTGTTGTTTGAGGGGATCAAGATTGGCATGGCGCATGCCGAGAAAACGATAGGCATTGATTAACTGCAATACCGAAATCTGTTTGCGCTCCGAAGCAAGGTCATCCTTATCCGGTGCGGGTTCCTGGGGGGTATCACAAGTGGTGCGGCGTGAGCGCTCATTTGCCAGACGGAGAAATGATTCAATTACCGGGCCGTGCGGCACATCCCGAAAATCCTGCCCCAAAGCCGGTTCTGGCGCTACGCGTAATTTATCGAAATAGTTGTGCCATTCCGGTGGAACCGATTCCGGATTTTGCAGGTAGTCTTCGTAAAGCCCTTCAATGAACGGCGCATTCGCGCCGAACAAGGGAGAGTCTTCGAACAGCTGCTTTATCATGGCCTGGATTCCATTGTTTGATAAGCATCCGCCAACGTCAGATATGCCAGATCACTTGCGTAATGCGATCGGCACTACATCTCGGGTGACAGCGCCGGTATAAAGCTGCCGCGGGCGTCCTATCTTGTAATCGGGATCGGAGATCATTTCACTCCACTGTGCAATCCACCCCACCGTGCGCGCCATGGTAAATATGGCGGTGAACATGGATATGGGGATGCCTAACGCCCGCTGCACGATGCCCGAGTAAAAATCGACATTTGGGTAGAGTTTCCGGGAAATGAAATACTCATCCTCCAGCGCGATTTTCTCCAGTTTCAGTGCCAGTTTGAACAAACGGTCGTCATGCAACCCCAGTTCGCTCAGTACTTCATGGCAGGTTTCGCGCATCAATTTTGCGCGGGGATCAAAATTCTTGTATACCCGGTGGCCGAAGCCCACCAACCGGAAAGGATCGTTTTTGTCTTTAGCGCGGTCAATATATTCGCCGATGCGTGAATCATCGCCGATTTCTTCCAGCATATTGAGGCAGGCTTCATTCGCTCCGCCATGCGCGGGTCCCCAAAGGCAGGCAATGCCGGCTGAAATACAGGCAAACGGATTTGCACCGCTGGAACCGGCCAGACGCACGGTGGAAGTAGAGGCATTCTGCTCGTGATCAGCATGCAAAATCAGAATACGATCCAGTGCTCGCGCCAATACCGGGTTGGGTTTATATTCCTCGGCGGGCGTGGCGAACATCATGTGCATGAAATTTTCCGCATAATTAAGATTATTGCGCGGATAGATGAAAGGCTGGCCGATGTTGTACTTATAGGTCATTGCGGTGATAGTCGGCAATTTCGCTACCAGGCGAAACGCGGACAACTCGCGGTGCGAGGCATCGGAAATGTCCATCGCATCGTGATAAAACGCTGACAACGCACCGACCACTCCAACCATCACCGCCATGGGATGGGCATCGCGGCGAAAACCGGTGTAGAACCGCGCCAGTTGCTCATGCACCATCGTATGCTCGTTGATGGTTTTATCGAATGATGCTTTCTCGCTCCTGGTCGGCAATTCTCCATTCATCAACAAATAACATACTTCCATGAAATCGCATCGCTTGGCCAACTGTTCGATCGGGTATCCGCGATAAAGCAGAATGCCCTTGTCGCCATCGATAAAGGTTATTTTTGAACTACTGCTGGCGGTGGAAAGAAAGCCGGGATCATAAGTAAACACGCCGCTCTTGGCGTGCAAGGTACGAATATCCACGACGTCCGGTCCCATACTTCCGGACATGATGGGAAACTCAAGCGGCTGACCGCCATTATCCAGATTGAGAGTCGCTTTACGTTTTTGCTCCATCTTGTTCTCCACTATTTCGTTATCCTTGTTTAAAATCGCGATGAAATTAAATCGCCTGCAAAAGGCGAAGTACAGGTTGCAGGCTTTTATCCTCCGTTTCTTTCCTCGGCGCGATCATTTCCCACAAGTCATTGTCGGGGAGATCCAGCAATGTTTCAAATTGCCGCAACTCTGTTTCGTCCAGCCGGGCGTAATGCTCATCCATAAAGCGTTGCAGCACGATGTCAAGTTCCAGCAAACCCCGCCGGCACCGCCAGCGGGCACGCTCCAGTTCTTTCATTCTAAAACCGGCAGGGGTAGCGAACTCACCCTGAAGATGAATATCAAATGGCGCAGAAAATCTTTCTGGATCATTGCGCCGAGCTTGATTATATGAGTGAGAAATGAATGGTCAACTGCCGGATTTTGGATCATACCGTTCTTTTTACCATCATGTCCTTGATCTTGCCAATAGCGCTAGTCGGATTCAACCCTTTCGGGCACACATCCACGCAGTTCATGATGGAATGGCAGCGGAACAGGCGATACGGATCTTCCAGATTATCCAGCCGCTCGGCGGTAGCCTGGTCGCGGCTGTCAGCGAGGAAGCGATATGCCTGCAACAGTCCCGCCGGACCCACAAATTTATCAGGGTTCCACCAGAATGAAGGGCATGCGGTAGAGCAGCACGCGCACAGAATGCATTCATATAGCCCATCCAGTTCCGCCCTTTCTTCGGGCGATTGAAGCCGTTCGGTCTCGGGCGGCGGATCGTTGTTGATGAGGTAAGGCTTGATGGAATGGTATTGTTTGAAGAATTGTGTCATGTCCACAATCAGGTCGCGTATCACCGGTAACCCTGGCAGCGGCCGTAATTCCACCGGTTCCTTCAGTCCGGCGACTGGTGTGATACACGCCAATCCGTTGCGGCCATTGATGTTCATACCATCCGATCCACATACTCCTTCCCGGCAGGAGCGGCGCAGGCTCAAGCTGTCATCCACGGACTTGATACGTATCAATGCATCCAGCAGCATTTTGTCGGCTGGTTCCAGCGCAATGTCGTAATCCTGCATGTAAGGCTTTTCGTCCTTGTCGGGATCGAAGCGGTAGATCGAGAACCTCATGACTGATTCCTTAATATATCTATCGTATATCGGTTGGCGGACTTGTTATGGGGAATACGGGACTCAATTAAACCTGAATCCGGTAGCTGACCGCTTATTCATTATCTTAGTACTATGGTTAATAACAATGTTTTGTGAACTCTCACCTTCTGAGCTCCGTCCAACTACCGGATTCAGGTTAAAGCCGGTAACCACCCCCCGATCCGCCCCCTGGATAGTTGCAGTTTGCTAGCCAACTTCACCAGCCTCTACACTGCGGGGTGTTACCGGCTTCGCATCCCAGATCTGGCTGGCATACTGCATGATGGTACGGTCACTGGAAAATTTACTCATATTGGCAACATTCAGGAT
>JBKJYB010000350.1:0-3439 GCA_046716045.1 Nitrosospira sp. | reverse complement strand
CCGTGTGCTGGCTGGGGTACCCAAGCAGGAATTCTCCGGCCGGCGCTTTCGGTAGCACATCCGGCATGAGCGGTGGAAGACCGCCATCAATGGTGGGTTGGGCGAAGCCATCCCGGTAACCGAAGTGTGCTGTGCTTCCGGGCAGGCTCCGGCCTTCATGCAGGGAAAGTTCGGCCATCGCGCCACGGCTGGAATAACCAGCGCGAAGCTGGGCGGTAACCCGTTCCAGAACCTCTTCCGTTTCGGCAAAGAGGAATAGCAGGATATGGAGGTCATCACCGGCGAGCTGACCCTTCCAATGTTCAGGGCTGCTTTCACCGGTATCGCCCACCCGTCCGGCACGGGCGGCCGCCCCGGCCGCGAATTCCTCCGGGAATGAGGCAAGCGAGGAAGCTGGAAGATCAAGCGCAACCAGGCCTGTGTAGGTGAGCCCGACATTTAGGCGGTATGGCGGCTTCACTGTCCAATCGGGGGCGGTGGCAAGCCGGGGTTCACTCTCGCCATTCACCAGTTTGCCGAGAAACTGCCTGGCGGCCTCGGGTTGCCCAACCTTTAAGGCGAATACGCGCAGGGCCGGCATCGCGTATGTGCGAAGGATGAAGCCCTGGATGTCTGCATGCGGTAAGTCACTCATGGGATTAGTCCTCGGATTCGGTCAAATCTCGCCGAGGGCCGCCTGGATATCCAGCACCGTTGCCTGGGGGTAGGCGCTGTAGAAGGGTTCAATGCCGCCCAGGTTGTTGGCCTTGACGTAGTCCCCGAAGGCGCCGCGATTCCGTTGAACAGGCAATGGAGGCGCGCCGTCCATGTGCTGGAGCAGTGCGTTGAAAACATCGCCGATCTCGTCGATGAATTCATTGAGGTAGTCCTCGAACGCCCCGTCGTATGTCGTGATGATGGCGAGTTTTGTGTTATTTTCGAGGAATACAAAACGTGCGAAATGCACGATCCTGAGTTTATCGAGGGCAATCCAGATAGGATTTTTTTCCGGCGGAGCGGCTTGAATTTCGAGTATGCGCGCATTGAGTGCCTGGAAGTCCTCGGGTGAGCGGATGGTCATGATCAGGGTAAGCGGACTCTGGACCATTTTTCGGACGGGAGCGGCGGTATCGACCTGACGGGCGGTGTCAGTGTCTCGGTGAAATAGTCCCATGGGATTTCCTCCTGAAGACGGCAATATGCTTTCTGATTGATTAATTTGTTTGAATCGATTATCGATCAAACTGCCGGGTTACCCGACCTACCTGTAATCATGGGATTCGTCAGGGAGCGCCTGAAGGGAAGAAGATTCACGGGGCTCCTCAGGGGGCTCCTCAGGGAGCGTCTCGCCGGATGGCTCGTCATGCGAGATGAAAGGCTCGATCTTATTATCGATTCTATCGGATGCCCTGCGATTTCGCGTACTTCCACGTAAATGATAGGCCTTGATCAGCAGAGAAATGCCGATCCAGGCGGCGATCAGCGCAAAAGGCACCATCAGCACCAGCGGCTTCAGCAATGCAATGACGGCCAAGGCCAATAACACAGCACCGCCAAACATCATGATTTTTGCCTCGGCCGCGCCAAGAACAAGCCGGCTGGTGATGGCGGCCCCGACAGTGTTGCTGACACGGATAGCGCCCGCCGTCAGCCGGCTCGCGCTGCCGCCCCCACGTCTGCCCAGGCCGCGGCTCAAAGCAGGAGCGGATGTGGATGATTCACGCAGTGCCACCGGCCGGACACGGTTCTTTTTACCAAGCACGATTTCTGTCGCGCTGTTCAGATCCTGCAGATACATCTGCTCCATTTCGTGCGCAAACTCCTTGTCTTCCACCGTCACATCCAATTCCCAATTGCCGAGCCAGCTGGCAATGTTGAGATTGCTTGATCCTACGCGTGCCCAGCGGCCATCGGCCACAGCCGTTTTGGCATGCAGCATCGATCCATTCCACTCGAATACGCGCACACCGGCTTCCAGCAATGGACGGTAGCCGGCACGCGAGATTGGCCGCAGGAACTTCAGGTCGCCGTTCGATCCCGGAACCAGTAACCGTATATCCACGCCGTCCATTGCCGCGCCTCGCAGCGCTTGCACATAGCTGGTGGTGCCGACGAAATAGGCATCGGTAAGCCAGAGCGTTTTTTGCGCCAATACTGTGATCAACTGTTCGAGGCGGTACAATCCCGCAGTTGCCGTAACGCTGGCCAGTACCCTTAAATCGACCGTGCCCGCAACGGGAATCGAGTCCCGGTCCGGGAGCTCGTCTGCCGGCAATTCGGGCCCGGTCTCGGCCCAGGCATGGAAAAAAGCCTGTGCCACATCGGCTACAATCGGGCCGCGTACCTCGACACCCGTATCGCGCCACGGCGGTATGTTACGTTCGGAATAACCTGCCCACATTTGTCCGATGCATAATCCGCTGATGAACGCGACGCAATTATCCACGCATAGCGATTTTCGGTGAAGCCGGCTCAACCAGCCCAGCGGGCTATCGAAGCGAGCCGGATTGAAGCATCGGACCTCCACGCCCCCATCGCTCAGGCGCCGCCAGAAGCTGGCTGATGATTCCAGGAAAGAGCCCATCCAGTCGTAAAGCACTCTTACCCGGACGCCTTCTTTCGCTTTGGTAATGAACGCGTCGGCAAACTGCTTGCCGATTTTATCGTCGCGGATAATGTAATTCTCGAAATGGATAGTCTCTTCGGCCAAATAAATCGCGTCAAGCCAAGCGGCATAGTTTTCGCCATCCTTGAGAAGGCGGATGCTATTGCCGTGTACGAGCGGCGCTCCGGCCGCCCGTGAGAAGGCTTGCGCAGCCAGGATGCGTGTTGTGGGCATTGCTTCGCGGGGATTCTCTTTAGGCTTAGTCCTGTCCATGTATATCGCTCCACGATGGATGCCACTGGGTTTACATATTACGGTATTTACTTGGAGACTATTATTCGAGATTTCTGAATGCAACAGCCACGGCGTTTCTTAATCGGTGACGTCCTCGCCGAATTTGAAGTCAACGTAGCAACGCATGGCGGCAATCAGTGGGGTGAGTCCCTTTTGCCGGTTTCGGCCCGATCGCATATAGGCTGTACAGTGTTCCGAGCCCGGTTCCAGGCTATGGTTAAGGTTTATGCACTCTTTTTCAATGATTGGCCCGCCTTGAGACCAGTTGACCGATGGTTCCCAGCGGACGTGATCAATGAGACAGTGCGAATCCACTACATGCACTTCCGTCACATCGTTTGCTTTTGCCACCCAGTAATCGAGCAACTCGTCCTTAAGTTCGGATACTTTCATGATTGCGCTCCGTAGGAAAATTTTTAAAATTATTATGCGGGTTAATTTTTTCCGGCGCCGATTTGCTTTCCAGTGAAATTACAGCCGTTTCGCTTCCAGCGCATTGCACTGCGCTACATTTCCACTTTGAAGACCGCGCGTGAACCAGTCCATGCGCTGGCCGCCTGT
>JBKJYB010000349.1:0-4073 GCA_046716045.1 Nitrosospira sp. | reverse complement strand
AAAGTAACCGGGTTGAAGCGCATTCGTATCGGCAAGGTAAAACTGGGTGATCTTCCGGCCGGGGCATGGCGCTATTTAAGACACGGCGAAGCGTTTTAACTCGAGTGATGGAGGGGGCCGTTAAAGGCAAGGAGCTCGCGCCAATCGGAACCAATTGCACCCTGTATGGCTAATGGCAAGCGCGAACCTTCTTGTGTGATCGGAACAAATCGAGGTGTTATCTGTTGCCCTATACGAGGATACTTGTACACTCATCTCATACTGGTAGAGACGGGGTACGGTAGTATTGTTAATACGGTTCACTATTCGTTCAACATACGGATTGCAAGGGAATAAATGATACTAGTTACAGGCGGTGCCGGATTCATTGGCGCGAATTTTGTATTGGATTGGTTGGCGCAATCCGACGAAGCGATTATCAACCTCGACATACTTACCTATGCAGGTAATCTGGAGAACGTTGCCGCGCTGGCGGCGGATGAGCGGCATACCTTCGTACAGGGCGACATCGGTGATTCCGCTCTGGTTACCAATCTGTTGGCGCGTCATCAACCCCGCGCCATCATTAATTTCGCCGCGGAAAGCCATGTAGACCGCTCCATCCATGGCCCGGAGGACTTCATCCAGACCAATATCGTGGGTACCTTCCGGCTACTGGAAGCCGGAAGGACCTACTGGATCGGACTAAACCAAAAAGCAAAGCAGGATTTTCGTTTTCTCCACGTTTCGACTGATGAGGTTTACGGCTCCCTGGCCAAAGATGAGCCAGCCTTTAATGAGACCCATCGCTACGAGCCTAATAGCCCCTACTCGGCTAGCAAAGCTGCCAGCGATCACCTGGTTCGCGCCTACCATCATACCTACGGCTTGCCCACACTTACCAGCAACTGTTCCAACAACTATGGGCCATATCAATTTCCGGAGAAACTCGTCCCATTGATAATTGTCAACGCTCTCGCAGGCAAACCATTGCCTGTATATGGCGACGGCCAGCAGATCCGCGACTGGCTTTATGTTAAAGACCATTGCAGCGCCATCCGCCGGGTGCTGGAAGCGGGCGTTCCTGGAGAAACATACAATATAGGTGGCTGGAACGAGAAACCCAATATTGACATCGTACACGCTGTATGTGCATTGCTGGACGCGCTAAGCCCGCTAACTATCGGTCCCTACCGCAGCCTGATCGCGTTCATCACCGACCGTCCTGGTCATGATCGCCGCTACGCAATCGACGCGAGCAAAGTTGAGCGTGAGTTGGGCTGGAAACCTGATGAAACTTTTGAAACCGGTATTCGTAAGACCGTGCAGTGGTATCTCGACAACCCGGCCTGGGTCGAAAATGTACAATCCGGGGCCTATCGCACCTGGGTTGAGAAGAATTACAAGAGACGCACTTGATGAAAATCCTGCTGTTCGGCAAAGATGGCCAGGTTGGCTGGGAGCTACAACGCAGTCTTGCCCCCTTGGGCGAATTGGTGGCGCTGGATTTCGACAGCCAGGAATTGTGCGGCGATTTCACCCGGCTTGATGGCATCGCCGAAACGGTCCGAGCAATCGCTCCGGATGTGGTCGTGAATGCCGCTGCGCATACTGCGGTGGACAAGGCTGAAAGCGAGGTGGAGCGCGTCCGTGTCATCAATGCGCTGGCTCCCGCTACACTGGCTCGTGAATGCCATAAGCTCGGCGCTTGGCTGGTCCATTACTCGACCGACTACGTATTTGATGGCAGTGGGAGTAAGCCCTGGGTAGAGACCGATCCTACGGGACCCTTGAATGTATACGGTTCCACCAAGCTGGAAGGCGAGGCAGCCATACTAGCCTCTGGCTGCAATCATTTGATCTTTCGTACCAGTTGGGTTTTTGCCGCACGTGGTGGCAACTTCGCAAAAACCATGTTGCGTCTTGCCTGGGAACGCGAGCGCCTCACCGTTATCGACGACCAGATCGGTGCGCCCACGGGTGGCGATTTGCTTGCGGATGTCACCGCCCACGCTATCCGCAGGGCGCTGCGGCAGCACAGCGTGTCCGGTCTCTATCATCTGGTTGCGGCGGGAGAGACCTCGTGGTACGGTTATGCCCGTTTCGTATTGAACTTGGCCCATCAAGCGGGAGTCAGACTCAAGGTCACACCAGAAAATATTCAGCCCATACCCGCCAGTGCATTTCCCTCGCCCGCTCTTAGACCCGCAAACTCGCGCCTGGATACCAGAAAATTGCAGAGTACGTTCGATTTGAGTTTGCCGTTATGGCAAACCGGCGTGGCACGCATGCTTACCGAAATTCTCGAGACGCAATCATGATCCAGCATAAAGGCATAATTCTCGCCGGTGGTTCCGGCACGCGGCTATACCCCGTAACGAAGGCGGTATCCAAGCAACTACTGCCCATTTACGATAAGCCGATGATCTACTATCCGCTGAGCACGCTCATGCTGGCGGGAATTCGTGACATTCTTATCATCTCCACCCCGCAAGACACGCCCCGTTTTGAACAACTCCTTGGCGATGGGAGCGACTGGGGGTTGAACTTGCAATATTCCGTTCAACCCAGTCCGGACGGATTGGCCCATGCATTCACCATTGGCAGAAATTTTGTTGGGAATAGTCCCAGTGCGCTAGTCCTGGGCGATAACATTTTCTATGGTCACGATTTGCATGTGCAACTCCAGCGCGCCATCTCCAGGCCGGAAGGCGCAACCATATTTGCCTACCACGTACAAGATCCCGAGCGTTATGGTGTAGTCGCTTTTGATGCTTATAATCGAGTAACGTCACTGGAAGAGAAGCCCTCTCAACCCAACAGCAATTATGCCGTTACCGGACTATACTTTTACGATAACCAAGTCATTGATATTGTTGGTAATCTAAAGCCTTCCGCGCGCGGCGAACTGGAAATAACCGATGTTAACCGCATCTATCTGGAACGCGGCCAGCTCAGTGTTGAAATTATGGGCCGGGGTTATGCGTGGCTGGATACGGGTACCCACGAGAGCCTGATAGAAGCAAGCAACTTCATTGAAACCATCGAACACCGGCAAGGTCTTAAGGTAGCCTGCCCCGAGGAGATCGCCTACCGTCAGGGGTTCATCAGCGCCGCACAGCTTGAAAAACTTGCGCAACCGCTGGCCAAGAATGGTTATGGACAATACTTATTGCGTCTGTTGAAGGAGCGAATAGCTGTATGAAGGTAATACCCGCCTCCGTCCCTGACGTTCTGATTATCGAACCAAGAGTCTTTGGTGATAGCCGGGGTTTTTTCCTTGAAAGTTTCAATCAGAAAAATTTTAGTCAGGCCACCGGGCTTGACGTGAATTTTGTGCAAGACAATCACAGCCGCTCGGTCAAAGGCGTGCTGCGTGGTTTGCACTACCAGATTCGGCAACCGCAGGGTAAACTGGTGCGCGTTGTGCGTGGGGCGGTATTCGAAGTATCGGTAGATATACGCAGGTCTTCTCCGAGCTTCGGGCAATGGGCCGGAGTGGAACTAACTGAAGATAACTACCGTCAAGTATGGGTGCCACCGGGATTTGCCCATGGTTTTTACGTACTGAGCGATAGCGCCGATTTCCTGTACAAAACGACAGACTACTATGTTCCTGATTTTGAGCGCAGCCTTGCGTGGAACGACCCCAAGGTCGCCATCGCCTGGCCCTTCGACCCTGACACCCAGCCGATTATTTCGGCCAAGGATAGACAGGGAGTGAGTCTTACTGATGCCGAGTTATTTGAATGAAACCTGTTAATTTGCCGGGTTTACCGCAGTGAGCGAACTCAAGCGGATTCGAGTATGTGTGTCGTGATGGATCTAAATCAGGTAACGCCCGCATACAGGTTTAATGCGGCCTGCAACGAACGATTCGCGATGAGGGTCTGGAAATGATAGAAACAACAACTGCCCGGGAATTTCCATTGCGGGAGGCACACAACCTTGTTCGCGATCTGATGACGCCCAATCCCTGGATTTACTGGGCCGATTTTCTCTTTCATATCACGTTGGGCTGGGTGTCCTTTGTGGCCGCCCTGTCAATGCTGCAGTTTTCCGCCTTACAGGTTGTAATAGCGATCGTTGCCACA
>JBKJYB010000348.1:0-3856 GCA_046716045.1 Nitrosospira sp. | reverse complement strand
CATATCGCAGGTGACGCTTTTGCTTGCGTCCAATCCGTAATGCCACTCTGCAGCGTGTACGTCTCAGCAAAACTCAGAGCTGTGGCGAAATCCGCAGAATGTGCGGAACTTTCGTCTATTTGAACCGGCAATTCAGTCTTGTTAATATTCATAATCTTTACAGTTAATTACTTCTTTCCAGTGATTAAACGGACTCTCATGATAATTATGCAGCAAATATGTATAAAGGTAGTAACAACTGCCAAACGTTTACAAATTTTCCTCCAATACAGAAGCTCTATGTGAAATAGAGTGGATAATCAACTTTCAACCTCCCGCAGAAGAGGTAAATCCGTTCGTCCTGAGCCTGTCGAAGGATGAGCGGATTTACTTTTCGCCAAGCGAGAAACTTCCGTCCAGTCGCCGCGCATCATGGCTTCTTTCTTCTTGCGGCTCCAGCCCTTGATTTGCATCTCGGCCGATAAGGCTTCTTCACGCGTGACACACTCCTGCGACCAAATAAGTTCCACCGGACGGCGCGTGGCGGTATAACCCTCGCATTCTCCGGCCTGGTACTGGCCGACGCGCCTTTCAAGATTGTCGGTATGACCGGTGTAATAGCGACCGTCGGCACAGCGGAGAATGTACACCCAAAACATTTCATTTATCCCTTTTAGCAATCCATCCTTCGACAAGCTCAGGACGAACGGATTTTTAGCTGACTATTTCTTGTCGTTCATCTTGCACTTATCGAAGGGTTACCCGCTACGAATCATATAGAGCCAAAAAATGGTTATTTGTTTTGTTTGTAATCAATTTATTGAGTGCAATTGCACACATTTCCGTTGGGCTTTTCTACCAAAAGAAAGCCTCTTCCAATATGAAATGAGTCTGAAGGGTGAGTATATTTCCACCGAGAAATGAGTCTAAAATTGATTTGCTGAGTCGATCATTATGCAAGGCATGGTGATCCATATGGAAGAAGCTGTGCGACACGAAGTTACTTGTAAAAGTTGTTTCCACTCAGATAAGGTGGGTACCATCAGTGTCACCTGATGCATCTAAGGATCTGAATGCGATAGCTCAGGTTAGCTATCCGGCGCTTATACGATGGCAGAGATCGGGCGTCATTTCGGGATACACTACATGACGATAAGTCGCGCAGTGCGGAAGTCTGAAAAAGACCGAAAGAAAATATAGCAATGTTAGAACTGCCCCCCGTGTTTCTGCAGCGCTATCCCGATTCGGCGTAGACGAAAAATACGCTTGTTAAAAACAACGGCAAGATAGTCTGAATTATGGAGTTCAATCGTTTTTTGTGGAATTTGTATCGCGACTCTCAAGAGGGACGCGCAGCCATTGAGCGCGATGTTGCTGATCACGCAGCACCAGAACTTAGAGGTGCACCAGCATTCACACACCAATTGCTCTTCACCGAGGTATCAAATGATGTGAGGGTTGAAAATGGTATTAATAAAATAGAAGGCCGTAATCTTCGTGAATGGATAAATGAGTATGCATCCGAGCACATCATCGCAGGTCTGGACGAGGCGGAAAGGTTTTTCACCAAGATTGCGGATGAAGGCGTGGTCGCAGGTCTTAACGAGGCGGGAAAGATTTTCACCGAGATTATTGCGGATGAAGGCGAATGGCCTTTATATGACAAAGGTAAAAACTGGGTGGCGGCTTTTGGTGGCGGCGAAGACGATCCGGAAAACTATTCGGATATATTCGGGTTAATAGAGGACCTATCAGCTGGTCTACACGACGCGCATCCTGAGTACTTCATCCCTTACCTATTCCAAAGACGATTCGATGCATTCGAAAAAATATGCCACTCCTTCGGCATTCCACTCCCCCAAGTGCCGGGCAAGCTTCAAAAGCGCGACCGAGCACTGTATTACCTTTCCATTAACCGAGCACTCTACGAGTTCCGTAAGTGCCATGAGCTTTCACCGCAGGAACTCAATGCCTTCCTATATGATTTTGCCCCGAAAAACCTTGCCTTTCGACCCGCTGGCGAACTGCCGCCGCCTTCACGTATATGGTTTGTAATCGGAGGTGTCGGAGGGAACGGCGATTTTGAATATTTGGATGTAGCAGACGAGAATTTTGTCAGCTATTGGCAAGGAAACCTCGAAACACGACGCGGGGACATTATTCTTATGTGGTGCGCATCGCCAAGAAGTTACCTGCATTCCATTTGGCGAGCTTTAGATGAAGGATTTAACGACCCGTTTTTTTACTACTACACAATGATCCGTGTTGGCAGTCCGATAAGGATTATTCCTATCCCCTTTTCAAAGTTTTCAAAACACCCTTTTCTTGGTAAAAAACCTGCTGTTCGTGCACATTTTCAAGGCGCGAGCGGAACGGCCTTCGCCGTCGAGGAATATGCTGCAATATGCGATCTATTGCATAAACAGGGATTTGATTTATCAAAGTTGCCATTACCACCAGCGGTGAAAGAATTCTTTGTCGCAGATCTTGAAAATGAACGCGACGTAGAACTGAAACTTTTAGAACCATTGCTGCGCAATCTTGGGTTCTCCGAAAATGACTGGTTGCGGCAGTTATCGGTAAGAATGGGACGCGGGGAACGTAACTATCCGGACTATGTTTTGGGAGGTGATCCACGCCCCAGTGAAGAAAGTGCTATTGCGGTGATTGAATGCAAATTTGACATCAGCACAAAAAAAGATTTGAAGGAAACATTTGTTCAAGCAAAGTCTTATGCGTTGCGGCTAGAGGCTACAGTGTTAGCTTTAGCAGCAAGACGTGGGTTGTGGATATTCCGACAAAGGGACGATGGGTTTTCCATCGACCATTTCACTTTCAAAACATGGAATGAGCTGTCTCATCCAGACGTGCTTCACGAGATTTCGCTAGTTATAGGCAAACGCGCTATAGAAGTGTTGATTGCACAGCGAAACCGTATTCGGAGAAAAACGGGGTCATAGTCAACCGTGAACATTAGCCACAGTGCTCCATATGTATATATCTGAGTTGGAAATTGATTTCGAAAATCCACGCACGCTATTCAAGTACCGAGCGTTTGAATGGAGCGCCCTACAGTCCCTCATTGACAACAAAGTTTGGCTGGCAATCCCAAAGAGCTTTAACGATCCCTTCGACTGTCGGTTTTACATTGATAGAGAGCATAGTGACGAGGAATTGCTGGAACACCTAAACTTTTGTGCCGAAACCAGATGTGATACGAGACGGTTCACGCTAGAGGACATCCCGCAAGAGCGCCAACACTATGAGAATATGCTTACCGCATTTGAGGAGGGCGTGCAAAATGCGGGGGTTTTTTGCTTGGCTGCTACACCCTTCGAGCCGCTTATGTGGGCTCATTACT
Source organism: Nitrosospira sp. (assembly GCA_046716045.1). Lineage (GTDB taxonomy): Bacteria > Pseudomonadota > Gammaproteobacteria > Burkholderiales > Nitrosomonadaceae > Nitrosospira. The sequence continues at coordinate 516 of JBKJYB010000348.1, read as the reverse complement.
CTGGTGGCCATCGTGGATTTTGCATCGAGTATGAGCGAAGGCAAGATAATGATCTTAGCGTACACAACTGTTTTAAAGTCTTATACGAAGATCCAATGTTACCTATCTTTCGCGGACTTGATTATTTCAAAGAGCGAATGGGTGTACTCTTGAATATCACCACTTACAAGACCAAAAGTTGGGGTTACGAGAAGGAGTGGCGTTTTCTTCGTATGTGGAAAACTTCACCGGGATCAGAAGAGCGAAGCTATCGGCTAAATGCACGCATCTTATCTGTATCTTTTGGTCTTCGGATGCCAAGACGTGATGCCCTAACGGTGATCAGGGTTCTCCGCCACTGCACAGGAATTGAATTTTATCAGATGTCCACAATTCCAGAGCGGCTTGCTTTGAAGGCAGTCCCATTCCGTTTTTCAGAGGAGGAGCTTGACACTTAATCAAGGTATGTAGCTGGCGCGGTAAACCGCACGGCTCATATACGAGCCGTTAGGCCATAACACGCAAAGGGGTCAAGTC
>JBKJYB010000347.1:0-3108 GCA_046716045.1 Nitrosospira sp. | reverse complement strand
CCCATCATTTACTCCTTTATCTCGGGTGAGGAATCATGACAGGCAAGCGATCCCTGCCACCTATGACGTGAATATGCAAATGGTAAACCTCCTGCCCCCCCACGCGCCCGGTGTTGATAACCGTACGAAAGCCATCGGTGCACCCCTGCGCCTTCGCCAGCCGGGGTATCAGCACCATCATATCGCCGAGTAAATTACGGTGCTTGTCTTCGATGTCGGCGAGTGAGCTTATATGAATTTTGGGTACCACCATAAAATGTACCGGAGCCGCGGGATGGATGTCGTGAAACGCGAAAACATCGGCATCCTCGTACACTTTCTCACTGGGGATTTCCCCCTGTACGATTTTGCAGAAAATACAGTTTTCCATATTTATCCCATTTTCCGTAACGCTTTTTCATCTATCCCCGAGGTTCCCTCCCGGCGTAGCAATTCATTCAATACATCGTCCGGTCCCAAGCCATGGTGGGCCAGCAACACCAAGCAGTGGAACCACAGGTCCGCCGTCTCGCGTGCAATATGCTGCTTATCTCCGTCTTTTGAGGCTAACAGAATCTCTACCGCCTCCTCCGCAACTTTTCTGAGGATCTTATCCTCCCCCTCGTGCAGCAGCTTCGCTACATAGGAAGCCGTGGGGTCTGCGCTCTTGCGGGCTTCGATAGTCGCAGCCAGGCGGTCAAGAATAGCTGGATCGGTCATTTCTTATAAATCTCTTCAGGACTTTTAATCACTGGCGAAACCACCACCCACTGACCATTATCCAGTTTATTGAAAAAGCAATTATGTCTGCCAGTATGACAGGCTATGCCGCCCACTTGTTCCACTGTCAGCAACAGAACATCTTCATCACAATCCAGACGGATTTCCTTCACTTTTTGGACGTGCCCTGATTCTTCGCCTTTATGCCAGAGTTTCTTGCGGGAACGTGACCAATAATGTGCCTCGCTGGTTTGGACAGTGAGTTTCAGCGCCTCGCGGTTCATCCAGGCGACCATCAACACCGTATAGCTACGGGCTTCCTGCGCCACTACCTGCACCAGTCCATCCTCGGACCAGTTTACTTTATTGAGCCAATTGTCGGACATGGATATGCTTGGGGAAATTATTGAATTTTCATTCTACCACTACAGCCGTACTTCAATACCATGCTGCGCCATATACGCTTTGGCCTGGCGTACGGTGTACTCGCCATAGTGGAAAATACTCGCGGCCAATACCGCATCGGCGTGGCCCTCCAGGACTCCTTCCACCAGATGATGCAAATTACCTACGCCACCGCTTGCGATGACCGGCACATCCACCGCGTCCGAGACCGCCCGCGTAAGCGCCAGATCAAACCCATTGCGGGTGCCATCCTTATCCATACTGGTAAGCAATATCTCGCCCGCACCCAGTAATTGCATTTTTTTCGCCCATTCAATCGCATTCAGACCGGTAGCCTTACGTCCCCCGTGAGTGAACACTTCCCACCGGGGGGCATCCGTGTCAGCGCCCCTTACCCGCTTGGCGTCTATCGCCACCACAATGCACTGGGAGCCGTAACGGCCTGCGGCATCCGCCACCAATTGGGGATTCTGCACCGCGGAGGTGTTGATGCTTACCTTGTCGGCTCCGGCATTCAATAGCCTGCGAACATCTTCCACCTGACGAACCCCGCCGCCCACGGTTAACGGAATGAATACCTGGGCTGCAACTTCTTCAATAATATGCAGAATCAAATCTCGATTATCAGAGCTGGCGGTGATATCGAGAAAAGTCAGCTCATCCGCTCCCTGCTCGTCGTAACGGCGCGATATCTCGACGGGATCACCCGCATCTCTGAGTTCGACGAAATTGACACCCTTGACTACGCGTCCATTTGTTACGTCAAGGCAGGGGATGATACGTTTGGCAAGACCCATAGTGGAATAGACAGAGATACGGAAGGGCGTAGTTAAGTGGAAAAAAAGGATTTCCTGTCCTGGTTCTACCGTTTTAGTGGTGATCTATTGAAGGCTTGTCAGGAAAGGGTTTTATCTCCGGATTTCATTTTTATACTTCAGATCGTCCGCCAAAGCTTGTGCCGATTTGAAATCCAGGGCCCCTTCGTAAAGGGCGCGCCCCGTGATGGCACCCATGATGCCTTCCAATTCGATTTCGCAGAGCGCTTTGATGTCGTCGAGATTGGTAATACCGCCGCTGGCAATGACCGGAATAGTGATCGCCCTGGCAAGTTCCACTGTGGCCTCGATATTGACACCGCTTAACATGCCGTCACGTCCGATATCCGTGTAGATGATCGCTTCGACACCATAATCCTCGAACTTTTTTGCAAGATCCACTACGTCGTGACCGGTGATCTTGGACCAGCCATTAACGGCCACTTTACCTTCTTTGGCATCCAGCCCCACCATGATATGACCGGGAAAAGCGTTGCAGGCGTCATGCAGGAATCCGGGTGTCTTCACCGCCGCGGTGCCGATGATGATATAGGTGATGCCATCGTCGAGATAACGTTCGATAGTTTCAAGATCGCGTATACCGCCGCCAAGTTGAGTTGGAATCTCGTCACCGATGGCTTCAACGATGGCACGAATGGCCAGCTCATTCTTCGGTCTGCCGGCAAAGGCGCCATTGAGGTCCACCAGATGCAGCCGCCGCGCGCCCTGATCCAGCCAATGTCTGGCCATGGCGCCGGGATTTTCCGAAAATATTGTGGCGTCTTCCATTACACCTTGTTTCAGACGTACACACTGACCATCTTTTAGATCTATTGCAGGAATGATAAGCATTTTGAATCAGGATTTAAAAATATAGGATTGGGTTTGATATTCGGAGATTTGCGTCCGTGCCTGATTATCCGCGCGAGAAGCGGGTTCCCATTGCACGAAGTTACGTAGCAGTGTCAATCCTGCTTCATGACTTTTTTCCGGGTGAAACTGGACGGCAAAAATATTATCCTTTGCTACCGCGCAAGTAAATGCAAAAGGATATAGACTATAGGCCGCCGCGGGTTCCGGGCTGGCGGTTTCGACATAATAACTATGCACAAAATAAAAGCGCGCGTCGTTGGGGATGCCTTTCCACAAGGGATGATCGATAGCCTGATGCACCTGGTTCCAGCCCATG
>JBKJYB010000346.1:0-3152 GCA_046716045.1 Nitrosospira sp. | reverse complement strand
TTAACTTATCGGAGAACATATTTCAAGATATAGTTTCGGGAGATATCAATCCGGAAAAGGAGAATGAATTTTCTTCACTTATTGATCTCCGATAAACCGTTTTTGCGATATGGGGCCCAATTCGGATCACAGAAATTTCAAATAAAATATCTATACTGATATAGGAGCATAGGTCATAAAGACCAGAGATAGGCCTCAGTATAATGCCGCATTGAAGCGAACGCACGCGCTGAGTAGGGGTGTATTTTTTACTTAGCTGGGAATGTAGTGCAATTCCATACAAACTTGCGCTGGAACATCGGCAGCTTGACCTGGCCGCTGTCAATTTCAACGAAAAGAGTTTCGTACTTCTTATATTGGTTGTCCGACTGAAGCAGCACGGGCTTCTCAGGCTGAATAGTGGGTATGATGAATGTTTGCGGTGCGTAAGTAGTCATGAAGTCATTTATCCAAGGTGAGAAAGTAAAACGTCGCGGGCGGTCCAGAGGCCGGGCAGTCGACGGAAAACGGCAGACCAGCATGAAAATGAATCGGGGCAGGATTGAGCTTCGCATTTTCCGCTTCTTCTCGGTAGAAGAAGAGCAACATTACGAATAGGCCAGCAACTGCATCAAGTGCGTTTTTCAAGTTCGCTTGGGAAAATAGATCAGGCAGGTTGATGGAGGCGGTGGACAATATCAACAGGAAGTACAAGCGAAGTACGATTCATCTTGCATCCGAAGGAGTCGACCGCACTTGGTCCATGCGCCGCAGCTTTAAGAGCCCGAACTACACGGGGGAGTGGAATGAGTTACCGGTGGTGAGGTGCCCCGAACGATCGTTCAGAACGCGAGAAGGGCGGATGGATGAGAAGCGCGACGGCGCGATTGGCTTGGGAGCAAGGGCGCGTACAATTCGCGCCGAACGCAAGCCAAGACAACCCTTGACGATCTGATTATGCACGGCAGACACTATCTATGCGTAATCTTCTGAAAGACATTTTGATAGTCAAGGAGATTGCCATCAATACCCCACTGCCAACCCAGTGTTCCGCCTTGGGTCATTTGCCCCGTAAAAGCGATTCTTGCCTACAGGTTTACCGTTGATGGAGGGTGCACCCACGATGATGACGGCAAGATGATTGGCGGGTTGTGGCCCGGCGATGTTGTGTCCCATGTCCATCAGCAGCTTACGCGAATCTGGCGATAGTGCGTACGGTTCAGCATTGGTCAAGTCCGGCAGCCACTGATGGTGAAAGCGCGGCGCGTCTACAGCCTCTTGCACGTTCATGCCGTAGTCCACCACATGAATGATTGTCTGCAACACGGCAGTGAGGATTCGGCTGCCGCCGGGCGTACCCAACACCATGACCAGCTTGCCGTCTTTCGATACGATGGTGGGACTCATGGAAGAGAGGGGGCGCTTGGCAGGAGCAATCGCGTTAGCTTCACTCTGCACCAACCCATAAATGTTGGGCACACCGACCCCGACAGTGAAGTCATCCATCTCGCTGTTCAATAGCACACCAGTGTTGACTGCTGTGACCTTGGCGCCAAACCAGTCGTTTAGGGTATACGTCACGGACACTGCGTTGCCCCAACGATCGACGACTGAGTAGTGAGTCGTGTTGTTGCCTTCATGCGGTTCCACACCCGGCTTGATGTTCTTTGACACACCGGCCTTTTTAGGGTCGATCGCTGCACGGATTCTTTCAGCGTAAGCTTTGTCTAGCAGACGGTCGATTGGATTCTGGACGAAATCCGGGTCGCCAGGTAGCTATTGCGGTCTACATATGCGTGACGCATGGCTTCGATTTGGTAGTGCACAGCTTGCGCAGAACTAAATCCAAGTTCTTTGAGCGGGTAGCCTTCCAGCACATTGAGCATTACGCAGATCACCACACCGCCGGAACTGGGCGGAGGGGCCGATACCACCTGAAAGCCGCGGTAATCGCATTCCACGGGGGCGAGTTCACGCGTCTTGTACTGGTCAAGATCAGCCTGCGTGATCAACCCCTTGCCCGCTTGGCTAGACGCCACCAATGCGGCACCGACCGGGCCGTTATAGAAGCCATTTACACCCTTGGCACTGACTGCACGAAGCGTCTTGCCTAGATCCTTCTGCACAAGCTTCTCGCCTACATCGTAGGGCTCACCCTTGTTTAAGAAGATGGCTGCAGTCGCAGGGTCGTTCTTGAACGCTGCGGTGGCGGTACGTAGCATGTCCACATCGCCCTGCTCAAGCACAAAGCCCCTTACCGCGAGTTGTATCGACGGCCCAATCAATTCAGCACGCTTCTTTGTGCCGTACTTTTCACGGGCCATCTCCAGACCTGACACCGTACCAGGGACCGCCACGGCGAGATGTCCGACCGTACTCAAGCCCTTGATGACATTGCTGTCCTTGTCTAGATACATGTTGGCGGTGGCGGCCAAGGGAGCTTTTTCACGGAAATCCAGAAAGGTCTTGTGACCATCGGCCAGTTGTACGATCATGAAACCGCCACCACCCAGGTTGCCCGCGGACGGATACACCACCGCAAGCGCATAACCTACGGCAACGGCCGCATCAATTGCGTTACCACCTTTCTTGAGCACATCCACACCAACTTTGGAAGCCAGATGGTGTGCCGAAACTACCATGCCGTTTTCTGCGGCAACTGGAGCCATCGACGCCGCGAAGGTGTGGATGCAAGTGAAGCTGATCAGTGCCGCCAAGAGGGCTTGTCGGAAGGGCAGCGAAAAAAGTTTAGAGATCCACATTATCGCGGCGTGATTCGTATGAGGGGTTGCAGTCTGCTAGTCACGAATGCGGCACTCTGAATATTGAAAAAAATGTACAAGCCGCAAGTCTACTACTAAAAAGCTTGAGTAGTGCTTTCCGAACGGGTGCCGGAGGACAACCCAGCAGCTTTTTAACAATATTAACGATCACTCACAAACTGCGATCGGCAGCATTTTCGTCCAATACTATCCCCAAAAAAAGAGGATCAATATTGCCTTATCTGATTTTGGAGTGGGCATACCTTTTAATGTTTACAAAAAATCGTCGCCGAAAGACGATGGTTTAAAGTGGACCCCTCAGTCAAGACAATATTGGGTGAAGTTTAAGAGGGTAACCTTTCCCACGCAGCGGCACGGCGCTGCCCCGGTTTTGTTTCTGTATTTTGTTCC